>NZ_CP014282.1:390000-510000 GCF_001595725.1 Bacillus thuringiensis | reverse complement strand
GTGGCCGATCACCCTCTCAGGTCGGCTACGCATCGTTGCCTTGGTGAGCCGTTACCTCACCAACTAGCTAATGCGACGCGGGTCCATCCATAAGTGACAGCCGAAGCCGCCTTTCAATTTCGAACCATGCGGTTCAAAATGTTATCCGGTATTAGCCCCGGTTTCCCGGAGTTATCCCAGTCTTATGGGCAGGTTACCCACGTGTTACTCACCCGTCCGCCGCTAACTTCATAAGAGCAAGCTCTTAATCCATTCGCTCGACTTGCATGTATTAGGCACGCCGCCAGCGTTCATCCTGAGCCAGGATCAAACTCTCCAATAAAGTTAGTTTGTCTAGCATCTAAAATAAAAATTGACGTTTCACGTTGTTTGTTTCGTTCAGTTTTCAAAGAACTACTTAGTCGCTCATTCGCGACTTCCTTATGTTAACATCTTCATTTTTCAATGTCAACTAAGTTTTTTAATTTCTTTTTTGTCGTTTTCTGCGTTTCCGCATCAGCGACGGTTATTAATATATCATGCAGTATATACATGGTCAATACTTTTTATAAAAAAATTTCACATCCCGTTAAAAACTTTAAAACCGCTGTAAAAATCCTTATAGCGTCCATTCATTCTTCATGGTCCCCCTCCTATTCATTTCATATCTTATCCCTTTATCAATTTACGCGAGAGTGAAAATTCTAAATTTTATGTTATATTATTAGTATAGGAGCGTGGTGAGAATGAGCATTAAGTATTCAAACAAAATCAATAAAATCCGGACCTTTGCATTAAGTTTAGTATTTATCGGCCTCTTCATTGCATACTTAGGTGTCTTTTTCCGCGAAAACATTATTATTATGACAACGTTTATGATGGTTGGCTTTTTAAGTGTTATCGCTAGCACTGTCGTTTACTTTTGGATTGGTATGTTATCTACTAAGACTATCCAAATTATTTGCCCAAGCTGTGATAAGCCAACAAAAATGCTCGGCCGTGTCGATGCATGTATGCACTGCAATCAACCTTTAACACTAGATCGAGATCTAGAAGGAAAAGAATTTGATGAAAAGTATAATAAGAAGAGTTATAAATCATAAGTATCAAGGGAAATACGAATTTGCAACACTACAAATGTTTCAACTCATTAAAAAGTTGATTTCTTAAAAAATCAACTTTTTAATTGTTTTATTAAATTTATTACACCTATTTTTTCGAAATAACAGTAAACATCCCTGTCATATTAGGCGAATAATCTTTAAAATCATATTTTTCGTAGAATGATGTTTTACCTTGCGACGCAAACAAACCAATGAATGCTTTATCTGGAGCATTCCCATTTAAGTATTCTACTAAAGTATTCATTATTTTCTTTCCAATACCATTCTTTTGATACTCTGGATGAACCACTATATCTTGAATATAGAAATAGATAGCCCCATCACCAACAATTCTCCCCATGCCGATGATTTGATTATTATCCTTGACTGTTATACAGTAAATCGAATTTTGAAGTGATATTTCCGCCACCTCAAAGTTCATATAGTTAGTCCATCCCACAGAATCACATAAATATTTATATTCTTCCAATGTTGGAATGTTATTTTTAATCTCATATTTCTTCAAAATGTCCCCTCCCAGAATTCATTTCCACCAATACAAAGTAAATTCGACAAACTTTTATCTAACCCTTCTTACTAACTTAGCACTGTAAATCCCGATTAGCCTCACTCTAATCCTTATATAATAAAGAAAGAGGCTGACGTATAGCCGTCAGCCTCTTTCTTTATTATATATTACGCCTTATGACACTCTGGACAAACGCCATAAATTTCTAAGCGATGACTATTGATAACGAAGCCTGTCGTTTTCGCAGCTTCCTCTTCCAGCTTTTCCAAGCCTCCATAAGGAAAATCAACAATCTTACCACATTTTTCGCAAATCACATGATAATGTTGACTTGTAACATAATCAAATCTACTTGAAGCGTCTCCATAAGTTAATTCCTTTACAAGTCCAACCTCTTTAAACACACGTAAGTTATTATAGACAGTTGCAACACTCATATTTGGAAACTTACCTTCTAATGCTTTATAAATATCATCCGCTGTTGGGTGCGTCATTGATTCCACAAGGTACTCTAAAATAGCATGACGCTGTGGAGTAATGCGTACACCCGTATTTTTCAGCATTTCTAGCGCTTCTTTTAATTCTTCTTTGACCACCGTCATGCACCCCGATTCTATACGGATTATTATTTTATAATTCTTATAAAGAGTGTACTCCTTTTCTTATAAATCGTCAATATTTCTACTATAAGTATGTGGTTTATTTTTATATTCAGGACTTGTTTTTATGTATCTTTCCCTTTTTCTTCATATATTACATAGAAAAAAAGTGCGACATAATCGCACTTGGAATACTATCATCTGAGGAGGTATGCCCTACACTTCCACTTTATGTAAGGCAGTAAAATATGTATAGACACTTGCCTTGTTTCTGCATATTTTATCTCCAACGTAGATTTATTTTATATAAGAAAGAACATCCTCAATATGCCCTTTCACTTTTACTTTACGCCACTCTTTTACAAGTTCACCGTCTTTATTAATAAGAAATGTAGAACGCTCGATTCCCATATACTCTTTCCCAAAGTTCTTTTTTAACTTCCAAACATCGTATAACTCTGCTACTTTATGATCTTCATCTACTAAAAGTGTAAATGGCAATTCATGTTTCTCAATGAATTTCAAATGTCTATTCGCTGAATCAGGACTTACTCCAAGAATAACCGTATCCTTCTCTTGAAATACTCCATACGCATCACGAAAATCACATGCTTCAGTTGTACATCCTGGCGTCATATCTTTCGGGTAAAAATAGAGAACTACATTTTTACCGCGGAAATCAGCTAGACGAACTTCTTCTCCGTTACTTCCCTCTAATTTGAATTCTGGTGCCATTTCTCCTACTGTAATCATAGTTATCACTCCTACTCTTTTCCTTTACTATAACAAATGCTTCCTTATTTTTCATTGTCTATTACAGACCTCATCACAAAAGCAAAAGGGAGTGTATATCCAATTAGCGCTTCTGCGATTGCAATCCATCGCCCAATTCCAATCGGAGATATGTCACCATATCCAACAGACAATAAAGTAACTGCGCTAAAATATAAACAAACTTCGACGAGTTGAAAAGAATGAGCGTTCAAACTTTCTCCGTCCTCTTTCAAAACTGCGAAACCCATTTCCTCTAATACAACGTAACTTAATCCAAACGCGATCAGTACTGTTGTATAGATCAAAAATAATGTGGCCAAATTATAGAGCGAAAAAAAACGCGTTGAATCCGAATAGGAACTCCATAATAATTGGACACTTTTCAAAATAGCGATTGCTGCAATTAATAGAATAAATCCCCATAACATGTCCTCCACCTCATTTTATATGTATGAGGTGGAGAACTGATTTATCCCTTAGAAACGAACAAGCTTCTATAATTAATTACCCGCGCCACGATACCTTTTTACCCCTTGGTTCCAGAGGGTGATTGCAATCGTAAAACAGATAATACCAACAATTGGCGTCGCAAATGCATAACTATTCCATTCTGTTTTTCTTAAAAAGTATGCTGCTGGATATACTCCAACAAACGCAAACGGTAAAACAAACGTTAAAATGAAACGAATTACACGATTATAAATATTAACAGGATAGCGCCCGTAATTACCTATGTTATACATAAGAGGCATAATTGAACTTTTCGCATCCGACCAAAAACCAAGGCTCGCCAGCGTAACAAATATCCCTCCATATACAAGTGCTCCTCCTCCTACCATCAATATAAATAAGAAGAAATCATACCAGTAAAAAGATAATTGTAACTCCACAGTTGCATATCCCATTACAACAATCCCTGTAATAGCTCCAATTAAAGATTCAAGTTCCATTCTTTCTAATATAATTTGAAATAGGCTATGGATCGGTCGCGTTAATACACGATCCATCTCCCCTTTAATAATGTATCGATCATTAAAATCCCATATATTAAAGAAAGCTGAAAAGATGGCAAATGGTACTAAAAAGAAACCATAAATAAAGATTACCTCTTCTCGACTCCATCCCTTCAATGCTTGTGTATGCCCAAATACAACGAGAATAAATATTAAATTAACTGCTTGAAGCGATAAATCAGAAAGTAAACCAACAATAAAATCGCCTCGATACTCCAATTTCGTTTTTATATATTGACTTGCATATTGTAAAAATAAGTTTATATATAGCATCTCATCATCCCCCTTGTACAATTAGACGTTTTCTCGCCGTTCTCCACATGAGTACAATTGGAATAATAAGT
Organism: Bacillus thuringiensis; assembly: GCF_001595725.1. GTDB lineage: Bacteria > Bacillota > Bacilli > Bacillales > Bacillaceae_G > Bacillus_A > Bacillus_A thuringiensis_K. Next base: position 505,659 of record NZ_CP014282.1, on the reverse strand, counting down.
ACAATCGCCCAAATCACTTGAAATATTAAAGCCTCATACAACTTACTCCCCTGTATACCTTCAGAAAAAATCATACTTGGAATATAACTAATAGCCTGAAACGGTAAGAACATCATTGCTTTTTGGGCCCATAACGGATAAAAACTAATTGGTAATAATAGACCTGAAAATAAATCAATAACAACGCGTTTTGCATACATAATCCCACTATTATTAAATAGGAAAAACGTAAGCATTCCTGTCATTAAATTAATTTGTGTATTAATAATAAAACTAAATATTAAAGATAAGAAGAAATATAACCACGTTTGAAAATTCGTTGTAATTTGCAACGAAAATAATAACGTAACGATAACCATGCCTGGAATGGAAAAGAAGGCAAAACGGAATATTCCCTCGCCAAGACCTTGCATAACTTTCATTCCCAAATAGTTATACGGACGAATTAATTCTACAGCCACACGTCCTTCTTGAATCTCCATCGCAATTTCCCTATCTATATTATTAAAATAGAAGGCACGTGCCATCCACGCGATTGCGATATACGTGGTCATTTGCGAAATAGATAAACTTTCAATATTCTCTTTTCCGCTATAAATTGCTTGCCATAAAAAATAGTAAGCACCGATATTAATCGTATAAATTAAAATCCCGCTATAATAATTTGTGCGATACGCAAGCATCATTAAAAAGCGAATTCGAATCATTTCAATATACTTACCCATGTTTAATACCTTCTTCATAAATGTTACGAATAATTTCCTCTGTAGACACTTCATTAATTTTTAAATCTTTAATTTGAAAGGCTTGTACTACTTTAGAAATAAGCATTGAAATAATAACTTCTTCATTCGGTATTTTTGCAACCCACGCGTTTTCCTCTTTCGCTTTCGACCAAACGACATGACTATCTGGCATAACCATTGATAAAGCCTGATAGGAAACTGGTGCAATAAACTGAAAATGTATTTCCTTCTCCGCTCCCCACTGCGTACGAAGATTACTTAAAGAACCGTCATACATAATATTTCCTTCATCCAGCATGATAACACGCTCACATAATGCTTCAATATCAGTAATATCATGGGTTGTTAATAAAATTGTTGTTTTATAACGTTCATTCATTTCTTTTAAAAATTCACGTATTTTCAATTTCACAAGTACATCTAGCCCAATTGTTGGTTCATCTAAAAATAATAACGGTGGGTTATGAATTAATGCTGCCGCTAATTCACAACGCATTCTTTGACCTAGAGATAACTTTCGAACTGGCTTATCTAATAAAGGACCAATATCTAACGTTTCAATCACGTGTTCCATATGCTCTTTATACTGAGCGTCTGATACACCGTACACTTTTTTTAATAAACGAAAAGATTCTTGTACAGCAATATCCCACCAAAGTTGTGAGCGTTGACCGAAAACAACACCAATGGTTCTTACAAATTCTTCTCTCTGCTTATGTGGGTTCATCCCATTTACTAAAATCTCTCCTGATGTCGGAGTCAAAATCCCCGTAAGCATTTTAATTGTTGTTGATTTACCAGCACCGTTCTCACCGATATAACCAACCATCTCACCTTGTTTTACAGTAAAAGATACATCATTTACTGCTGGTACTATTTTATAATTACGATTTAATAAATCGCGAAATGCACCCTTTAAACCCGGACGACTTGAATAGGCTGTAAATTCTTTACGTAACCCTTGTACCTCAATTACCGACTTCATAATCGGACCCCCCTCCTAAATGTCACAACGAATAGTTTACCCAACTGCCTTCTCTATCACAAACAATACGTCTTTTCGAAAAACATGTTAGAATAATACATAGATTTTTGTAAGGAGATGAATGGTAGTGAAATTCACAAAGTCAGAAGCATTACATAAAGAAGCTTTAGAGCATATCGTTGGCGGCGTTAATAGTCCTTCTCGTTCTTTTAAAGCAGTTGGCGGGGGCGCTCCTGTTGCTATGGAACGTGGAAAAGGTGCTTATTTCTGGGATGTAGACGGAAATAAATATATCGATTATTTAGCAGCATACGGTCCTATTATTACTGGACATGCTCACCCGCACATCACAAAAGCAATTACAACAGCTGCTGAAAATGGTGTACTTTACGGAACACCAACAGCGCTAGAAGTAAAATTTGCAAAAATGTTAAAAGAGGCAATGCCTGCTTTAGATAAAGTACGCTTTGTAAACTCTGGTACTGAAGCAGTAATGACGACAATTCGTGTTGCTCGTGCTTACACAGGCCGCACAAAAATCATGAAATTTGCTGGTTGTTACCACGGTCATTCTGATTTAGTACTTGTAGCAGCTGGATCTGGTCCTTCTACACTAGGAACACCTGACTCAGCCGGCGTACCACAAAGTATCGCTCAAGAAGTTATTACTGTTCCATTTAATAATGTAGAAACTTTAAAAGAAGCGTTAGATAAATGGGGACATGAAGTAGCGGCTATTCTTGTAGAACCGATTGTTGGAAACTTCGGTATTGTAGAGCCAAAACCTGGATTCCTTGAGAAAGTGAATGAACTTGTTCATGAAGCTGGCGCACTAGTAATTTATGATGAAGTTATTACCGCTTTCCGCTTCATGTACGGTGGTGCTCAAGATTTACTTGGCGTAACACCAGACTTAACAGCTCTGGGTAAAGTTATTGGCGGCGGACTTCCAATCGGTGCTTACGGTGGTAAGAAAGAAATTATGGAACAAGTTGCTCCGCTTGGACCTGCATATCAAGCAGGTACAATGGCAGGAAATCCTGCTTCTATGGCATCTGGTATTGCTTGTCTAGAAGTTCTTCAACAAGAAGGACTTTATGAGAAATTAGATGAACTTGGTGCCATGCTTGAAAAAGGAATTTTAGAGCAAGCTACAAAACATAATATCGATATTACATTAAACCGTCTAAAAGGTGCTTTAACTGTATACTTCACAACAAATACAATTGAAGATTACGATGCAGCACAAGATACAGACGGTGAAATGTTCGGTAAATTCTTCAAGCTAATGCTTCAAGAAGGAGTTAACTTAGCACCTTCTAAATACGAGGCATGGTTCTTAACTACAGAACATACAAAAGAAGATATTGAATATACAATCGAAGCTGTCGGCAGAGCATTTGCTGCCCTAGCAGACAATAAATAATCCCATCATTAAAAGGAAAAAAGAAAGCTCACCTTTCTTTTTTCCTTTTTTCTATTTCATAAATTCCGTATTAATAGTATAATTATTCATAATTATCTGTTTTATATTCTTTTACAGCATTACTATCTCTGTGTACAAGGTGATTCGCACCTTAAATAGTAAGATTATTCTAACTTTTACAAGAGGGGGGATTGACGGATGCTCAATAAAAAAAATACATGGACACCGTCTTTATTTCGAGATTATAGAAATGCAGAACATGATGCGTGTGGAATCGTTTCCGTTATGGAGAAACGAAAAATTGCTACAAAAGAAAACATTGACCTTTGCATACAATCACTCGTCAAAATGAATCATAGAGCTGGTTTCATTAATGGCGAGGGCGATGGCATCGGCATTCACATTGATATACCAAAAACGCTTTGGCATGAAAAACTAAAAAGTAGTGGATATAATCCAACGATTGTGGATCATCCCCACTTTATCGTTGGACATTTTTTTCTAAATAAAAAAGAAAACATTACTGCCTTAAAAGATTATATTCGTACGCAATTAAACAACAAAAACTTTACTATCATTTTCGAAAGTGATGATGTAACAAACTCAGATGCGCTCGGTCCACTCGGTAAACAAGAAGAACCTTTATTTTGGCAAGTTGCCCTTATCGCAGAAAACGAAATTACAAATATTGAGCAAACATTATTTTCTGTCACAATAAAAATAGAGGAAAACGAAACAATTCATGTTGCTTCATTAAGTCGTGATCATGTTGTATATAAAGTTCTAGGTGCTGGTGATACACTTGTTGCCTACTATAATGATTTACAACATCCACTTATCGCTTCAACTATGACATTAGGACATAACCGCTACTCTACTAATACATTATCTAATTTTTTTCGTGTACAACCATTTAGTATTCTCGGACATAATGGTGAAATTAACACAATTGCGAAATTACGCGATCAAGCTGAAATGATTGATGTACCACTTACTGCTGGAGGCAGTGACTCTCAAGATTTAAACCGCACCTTAGAAACCCTACTTGTTCAATACGACTACAGTTTATTTGAAGCAATGGAAATACTATTCCCACCAATTATTAATGAAATTAAACTTTATGAAACACCTTTACAAGATTTATATACGTATATACGTGAAGCATGGGGACATTTTGCACAAGGACCAGCTGGCATCATTTCACGTTTTAAAGATGAAGCTGTTTTCAGCGTTGATTCTCTTGGATTACGCCCAGTATGGAAAGTAGAGACAGAAAGCTCTTATATTTTCTCTTCTGAACCTGGAGTTGTATCACCAACTAAATATGTAGCAGAACCAAAACCACTCGCTCCTGGAGAAAAAGTTGGATTAAAATGGAATGAACAAGATGAACTTGTTCTTTATGAATATGACAAATATCAAATCCAAGTATATAACCGTTTTAAAAAGCGAATTGATACTACCAATTACCATTTAAATTTATCTATCCCTGAAACGAAAAAAATTCAAGGGCTATGTGATTCTGTTCAAGTTAAAACGAAACAATATGTCGCTTTCGGATGGGACCGAGAACATATTCAACTTCTTGAACAGATGGCAACAAAAGGCGTTGAGCCAATACGCTCACTTGGGCATGACTCACCACTTGCCGCACTTGATACTGATAGACGAAATATCGCTGACTTTATTAAAGAAAGTGTAGCTGTTGTTACAAACCCTGCAATTGACCGTGACCGTGAAATTGAACACTTCTCTACACGTACTGTACTTGGAGAGCGTCCAAGTTTATTAAGCGGCGCAAAACGGCCATTTGTAGTTGAAATGCTTTCACCAATTATTTTAGAAGGCAGCGTGGCACAACCTATTGCAGAGGAATTACACACAATTACGTACGAACAACTCATAGAACTATTTAAAACTCATAACTCTATCGCCACAATCTCTGCTACATTCAGCTCGTCAGAAACTCTACAATGTGCATTAAACCGCATTAGTTCTGAAGCGATAGCTGCTGTTAACAATGGTGCTTCCCTACTAGTATTAGATGACGCAAAAGCCCATCTAAATGAACGCTTTTGGATTGATCCACATTTAGTTACTGCTAAAGTGCATCAATCATTAAGTGAAAATAAATTACGCCGCAATTGTTCTCTCGTTATACGTTCTGGTGCCCTTCGCTCCTTACATGACATTGTCACGCTATATGGATTAGGAGCAGATAGTATTAATCCATATTTATTATTCGCGACTGTAAATGATGGAACAAAAACACCAATTACGAATCTGTATAATGCACTTAATAAAGGATTAGAAAAAGTCATTTCAACAATTGGCATTCATGAGTTACGTGGTTACGGACGTCTCTATTCATCTATTGGGTTACATGAAGAAATCGCAAATATATTACAAATTACAAATTTCTTCGGTTCAAATGATTTAGCCTTTTCACTCGAATCACTTGCTGAAGATGCAAAAATACGAGCAGAGGATTATAACAATCCTAAAATTAGAATGCGAAAATCATTTCATATATTCCCGCGAATTTGGAAAGCAATCGGCGACGTTGCAAAAGGAAATTCTTATGATGATTACCGTGACAAGTTAAGTGAACTAGAAGAGAATAATCCAATCGCAATCAGACACCTTGTCCAAACGAAACAAACAAAACATGTCGTTCCAACTGAAGAAGTATCTATCGGCATTCAAAATCATAATTTACCATTTATTATTAGTTCTATGTCATTTGGTTCTCAAAACGAAATTGCCTTTCGCGCATATGCAGAAGCAGCCGATCAGCTAAATATGATTAGCTTGAACGGTGAAGGCGGCGAAATTAAAGATATGATTGGAAAATACCCACATACACGTGGACAACAAGTGGCATCTGGGCGATTTGGAGTAAATGCCGAACTACTAAACTCATCCAACTTAATTGAAATCAAAATCGGTCAAGGCGCAAAGCCTGGGGAAGGCGGACATTTACCTGGTTCAAAAGTAACAGCCAAAATCGCTGAAGCACGTAATGCGACAATTGGCTCAGATTTAATTTCACCTTCTAATAACCATGATATTTATTCAATTGAAGATTTAGCTCAAATGATTACGGAAATTAAAACAGCTAATCAACTTGCCAAAGTAGCCGTGAAAGTCCCTGTCGTTCCTAATATCGGAACAATTGCTGTCGGTATCGCCAAAGCTGGCGCTGATTTTATTAACATTAGCGGATTCGATGGCGGAACAGGTGCTGCCCGTATTCACGCATTGCAACATGTAGGTCTTCCTGTAGAAATTGGTGTTAAAGCCGCTCACAACGCTTTATTAGAAGCAAGCATGAGACATAAAGTAGAGATTTGGGCAGATGGTGGTATTCGAAGTGTAAATGATGCCTTGAAAATCATGCTCCTCGGAGCAAACCGGATTGGATTTGGCACACTATCAATGATTGCAATCGGCTGTACTACTTGCCGTGGGTGTCATCTAGATACTTGCCATGTTGGAATTGCGACACAAATTGAGTCTGAAGCACAAGCAAAAGAACATGGGTTACGCCGCTTCGTCCCACGCGAATTAGAAAGCGCAGTTGCTGGCCTGCTAAATTTATTCACCTCTTTCGGTGTAGAACTAAAACGATTAACAGGACAGCTTGGGTATACAAATTTACAAGCAATAGTTGGGCGTTCTGATTTATTAGAGCAAGTTCGAGGCGAAAATTTATTAAACTTACGTAATTTACTACAAATAATAGAACATCCATCTGTTACAACAACAGAAGGCGTACCAGAAAAACAATTTAAGACAGTTCATTCCGCTGACTCAAAAGAATTAGTAGGCGTTGGTGTAGAGCAACGCGTTATGGGGGGTCTAGAATCATGTTATCGCGTTCGCAGTAAACTATATGAAGCTACTCAACTTGAACCACTTACATTAAAGTATACGAATGGTTCTATTCCCGGAAATGGGTTAGGCGCTTACAATAGTGAAAATTTATTTATACACGTAAATGGCGGCGCACAAGATGGCATTGGTAAAACTTCCTTTGGTGGTGGGATTTATATAACGAAATCAAAAGGAAAAGACGGAGTATATTATAACGGTTCTGTCGGAAAAGGATTTGGATATGGTGCACAAAAAGGGGCACTATACGTGCAAGGGAACGCTGATGCTCGCGCTGGCATTCGCCTTTCTGGGGCAGACATGATAATTGGAGGTAGAATAACAAAACCACTTCGTGAAAAAGAGCAAGGAAATATAGGTGCATACTCCAATATTAAAGGTTTTGCTTTTGAATATATGACAAATGGGCGAGCGCTTGTTTTAGGTGACCCTGGGCCATGGATTTGTGCTGGCATGACTGGCGGTGTTGTTTATTTGCGTCGTGATTCAAACTTAGGCTTAACAGAACAGGCCTTAAAAAGAAGAATCGCAAAAGGTGCAAATGTTACATTACAACCAATTAGTAAAAATGGTTTGAAAGATGTAACTGAATTATTGCTAGACTATATTCGTGTATTAAATGAGCATGAGCAATATGAGGAAGTTGCTATATTAACAGCATTATTAGATGATATACAGAACCAGTTTTTTGAGATTATCCCGAAAAAAGAACAGGCAGACCCATCTATCTCAACAGAGTAAAATAGGTAATTTTCATTATTAAGAAAAAATTGACGAAGTACGCTTCTCATAGTAATCTATAGTAACAATTTGAGACCTGCTGAAATTCAGCAGGTTTTTTTACTAAAAACTGATGTTTAAAAGAAATTAGGAAAAATTATAAAGTGAAACTTTAATTAGCCTACACCAATCGGACGTTTACCGGCATCTAGCTTCTAATTTTTGAGGCAGGAATCTTACTGCTCACAATTAGCGGGATAAAATGAATACTAATTTCTTTTAACGTCACTAAAATATCACTTGCTAACATATTGTAATGAATGTATAGTATCATGTTGTACATTCATTATGACAAGAGAAAGGATCTTATTAAGGGTATGAAACTTGGTGCTCGCATTTTAAAAACGGGTATTGCCATCACGTTAGCTTTATTTGCTTGTATTTTACTTCAATTACCGAGTCCGGTATTTGCGGGAATTTCAGCTATTTTTGCTGTTCAACCGTCTGTATACCGTTCTTATTTAACAGCACTTGAACAAATTCAAGCAAATGTAATTGGTGCGATATTTGCTATCGCATTTGCTACTGCTTTTGGACATAATCCTTTTATTATTGGATTAACATGTATATTAGTAATTGCTCTTACATTACAATTACGATTAGAAAACACAATATCAATTGCTTTAGTAACAGTTATCGCCATTATGGAGTATCAAGGCGAAGATTTCTTTAGTTTTGCCTTACTTCGATTTGCGACGATTATGATTGGTATTATTGCGGCTTCACTTGTAAATTTAGTATTTATGCCGCCGAAATATGAAACAAAACTTTATCATCGTATCGTTGATAATACAGAAGAAATTGTAAAATGGATTCGAATGAATAGCAGGCAGGCTTCTGATTTTACAACGCTAAAAACTGATATTGATCGTATGAAAGAAAAAATGATCAAACTAAACCATTACTATTTGCTGTATAAAGAAGAAAGAAGCTACACGAAAAAAGTAAAGTTCGCAAAAATTCGTAAGCTCGTTTTATTCAGACAAATGTTAGCGACAACAAGCCGTGCTTTAAGTACGTTAAAATCATTACACCGTACTGAAAATGAACTGCGCTATATGCCAGAGGAATTTCAGGAATCTATCCAAAACGAACTTGATTCATTAACGCATTATCATGAACAAGTTTTATTAAAATTTATTGGTAAAGCAAAAAAACAACAATCAGTTGAAATGCTTGATGAAGTCGAAACAGGTAAACAAGAATTAATTGATATCTTTATGGAATATCAAAATAAGGACGATGAAGAAGCATATAAAACATGGTTACATCTCTTCCCTCTTATTTCTTCCATCATTAACTATAGTGAAGAAGTAGAGCATTTAGATTTACTTGTAGATAGCTTCTACACATACCATAAACCAGAAAAAGAACTCCAAATCGATGATAAAAAAGAAGACGAATAAAAAACAGCTCCTTTTATGCTAAAGGAGCTGTTTCTGTTATATGTTGAAGTTGATATAAATTATAATAAAATCCTCTTTTTCGCATTAACTCTTCATGAGAACCTGTTTCTTTAATCTCACCGTCTTCAATGTAAATAATCGTATCAACATGCGTAATCGTCGCTAATCGATGTGCAATTATAATCGTTGTCCGGTCAGCAGCTAACGTCTGAAGCGCCTCTTGAATATACCTTTCATTTTCTAAATCTAAAGCCGAAGTTGCTTCATCCAATATAAGTACCGACGGATTCTTTAGAAATACGCGTGCAATTGCCACGCGTTGCCTTTGCCCGCCCGATAGCTTCACACCACGTTCTCCAACGACAGTATTATAACCATCTGGTAAGTCTATAATAAAATCATGAATTTGCGCAGCTTTGGCAGCTGCAATCACTTCTTTCTCTGTAGCTTTCGGATTTCCATATAGAATATTAGCTTCAATTGTATCGCTAAACAATAAATTATCTTGCAGTACAATTCCAATATGACTACGCAAATTTCTCATATTATACTTTCTTACATCTATGCCATCTACATAAACCGCGCCTTCAGAAACATCATAGAAACGCGGGATCAAACTAGCAAGAGATGACTTCCCTCCCCCACTCGCTCCTACAAGCGCTACTTTCTCTCCAGGCTGCATAGTTAATGACAAGTTGTGTAATATCTCTTTTTCATCTGCATTATAACGAAAAGAAACATTGTCAAATACAATTTCTCCATTTAATTTTTTCGTTTGTACTGCATTTGGCACATTAACAATATCGTATTTTTCATCTAACAGTTCAAACACACGGTCCATCGATGCAAAAGATTGTGTTAATGTTGTGGATGAATTAACAAGGCGGCGAAGCGGACTATATAAACTATCCATATATCCAACAAAAGCAACCATCGTCCCTAGCGTTAACTGCCCCTGAATTACTTCATATGCTGCAAAACCAATCACAAGTAACGGACCTAAATCGGTTAACGTATTTACTGCCGAAAATGTTCTCGCCGTCCAACTTGTATGGGTTAATGCTTTCGTTAAAAATTCATTATTTCTTTTTTCAAACTGCTTCCCCTCATACTCTTCTAACGCAAAGCTACGTGTCACTTGCATTCCTTGAATACGTTCATGCAAATACCCTTGCATCGTCGCTAACGCTTGTGAACGCTCTTTCGTCAATTTCCGAAGACGTCCGAAAAAATATTTCACTGCAATTACATAAATAGGTAAAATCAATAACGCAACAAATGTTAATTTTATATTCATAGAAAACATAACAATGATAGCAATAGCAATTGTTGCAGTATCTAACCAGACGTTCATCAAACCAGTAATTACAAAATCCTTCGTTTGTTCTACATCATGGATGACACGCGAAATAATCTCCCCTGTTTTTGTATTGGAATAATAACGTAAACTTAACTTTTGTAAGTGACCGAAAATATGCTTCCGCAAATCATACAGTATTGTATTTGCGATACGTTGTGCGAAATATTGACGATAATATTCAATCGGTGGTCTTAATACCGCAAAAATAAAAAAAGCAATTCCAATCGCTGTTATTAATTGAGATGTTTTATCTTGAAGTGAGCCCGCGCCTTGAATTACATCATCTATAATATACTTTAATAACCACGGCATAATAAGTGGGATACCGAATTTAACTAGCCCAATAATAATTGTAATAGCAATAAGCCATCGATATGGTTTAACAAATTGTAAATATCTTTTTATGCCTTGCACATAATCCCCCCTCTAATAGGACAAACCTGCCGGGAAGCCCCCTGCAGGTTTGTTTTAATTTCTGTACATTAAATATCGTTCATACCACATATCTACGAAATCTGGTGCAAATGGACCTTTTCTTTGATGAATCCACTGTGTTAAATGTGCTACATTTCGTTTTAAAATTGTATCAATAACAGGTGGATACTGCATAATTTGACTATGTTTTTCATACTCATCTTCATCTAGAAGCGTATATGTCATATCTGGATATACTTTAATATCTAAATCATAATCAATATACTTTAATGCTTCAGGATCATACGCAAAAGGTGAGCTTAAATTACAATAATAATATACGCCATCTTCCCTAAGCATCCCAATCACATTAAACCAATAGTTGGCATGAAAATAACAAATTGCTGGTTCACGAGTAATCCATGTTCGGCCATCCGATTCTGTAACTACTGTACGATCATTCGCTCCGATTACAAGACTCTGTGTCCCTTTTAAAATTGTTGTTTCTTCCCACATTCTATGAATGGAGCCATTATGTTTATAACTATGTATTTGTACTTTTTCTCCTTCTTTGGGAAATCCCATATATGCTCCCTTCTTTCAACTGCAAATGCCCTTTGAACGGCATTCACTTTTTTTCTATTATAACTTTTTTGTCGAAATTTTAAAACTAAAGGGACAAGACTCTATTTTTCACAGTGAATATGCAGAATGTTTATTGTTGAATACAATAATCCCCAATCTTCTCAGGAAACAAGGATTGTACTGTATTATTTATAAAAGAGGACATGTAATAGAAAAAGTCCCTCTCTATTGAAGGACTTTTCATCTGAAAGTAATAATATATCTTATCCTAAATTTGAAATCATTTTTTCATTTTCAAAAGATTGGATTACACTATTCGTTTGTTCTTCAAATTTCTCATGTAACATCTTCAATGCTACTTCTGTTCTATATATTTCCTGGCGGATAAAATGCAGTTCTTTTTTATCACACGTATCTTTTTCATTCATTTCAATTTGTTGATACTTCTCTAGATGTGCTTGTAACTTTAACAACTCATCCATCGTTTCTAATTGCTCCCCTACCAACTTATCAAAATCGTTCATCACTTACCCCCTTTTGGACTTATTCATCAGTTATTATTCCTAATTACATAATTCTAATTGTTAACTGCCTTCTCCTTTGACTACATTTGTTGACTTATTAGAAGTTATGTCGTTCACTTTCTTTTCATTACAACGATCCACGCACAAAGAAAACACTCCTCACGAATTAGAGAAGTGTTTTTCTTTCATTACTGATTTGAGCTAGAAGATTGTGATTGTTTTGCAGCTGACTTAGCATTTTGTTCTTTCACAGCATGCACGTCTGTTTCAGTTGCAAATTCTGTACCATAACTAGCGTTTGCACTTTGTGCACCAGAAGCTTGTGCTTTCTTTGCTTCTGATTGTGCGTTTGCTTGTTTTACTGCTTGCACATCTGTTTCAGTTGAAAACTCTGTACCATAACTAGCATTTGTACTTTGAATGCTAGCACCAGAAGTTGCCTTGTTATAACCTTGTTGTTTTTTACTCATCTTTCTCACCTCCACAATCAATAATGTAACCAATTCACTTAGAAGCTATCCGTAATTTTCTTTTGAATAATTTCCGCATATATCTTTTGTTACTTATTCAAACTATAAGAAATGGAGGTGGGAATATGTATATAGGACGCGATATGACTGAACTAACGATGGTTTCAAAAAATGAGTGGAAAGAAGATGAATTAGCTTATTTTCATCATTCATTACAACAAATTTTGCCTTATTTAAACGCCGAAGGGCAAAGTATTTACAAAGAAATTGTAGTAGAAATCGAATCAAGAGGCGGCTTACAAGAAGGCGAAGCTAGTTGGACTCATGGGACAAAAATTTCTTACGATTAAAAAAGTGTTCCCTAGATTGGGAACACTTTTTTTATTTATTGCATTGTAATTTTCTCCACGCAATTTTCGTAAATAGTACGATGTGATTTCGAGAAAGGCAATTGCTCGAATGCTTCTTTCGATACAAATTTTAATGTATCTGTATCAACAATATTACCGGTTACTTTTCCGTAAAATACAAATATATCCCAAGTACGATGTGTAAACGTATGTTGTACATTCATTGCGTACTCATCAATAGAAACCCCGAGCTCAAATTTCTCTTTCATATAATCTATAAGCTGCTCTTTCTGATTTCGAATCCCTTCGCCAAGTTCAATATTCGGAAATTCCCACATGTTAGCTAATAATCCGGTACTTGGACGTTTATTAATGACGTAACGACCATCTTCCGTTTGAAGTACTCCTGCAACAAGGGGTACCATCGTCGGAGCTTTCGCTTTACTTTTTACTGGTAACTCCTTTTGAACACCTTCAGCATATCCCCTGCAATGTTCACGTACAGGACAAAGTAAGCATGCTGGATTTTTCGGAATACAAATTAGTGCACCTAATTCCATCAAACCTTGATTAAAATAAGATGGATTTTCAGTCGAAATAATTTCACGCACAATCTCTTCAAAAACTTTTCGAGTCTTTGGTTTTGCAATATCATCCCATACTGATAAAATGCGAGATAATACACGCATAACATTTCCATCAACTGCCGGCTCTGGTATACCATATGCGATACTTAAAATAGCACCTTTTGTATATGGTCCAACTCCTTTTAACTTTTCAATTTTCTTTACATCACTTGGTACAACCCCGCCGTATACTTCTTTTACCTCTTTTACTGCCGCATGTAAATTACGTGCTCTAGAATAATATCCTAAACCTTCCCATGCTTTTAATACTTCTTCATCATCTGCGTTCGCTAACGCTTCAAGTGTAGGAAACTTCCCCATAAAATTTGCGTAATATGGTTTTACAGCTTCTACTCTTGTTTGCTGTAACATAATTTCAGAAACCCAAACGCGGTATGGATCTTTATTCTTTCTCCATGGCAAGTCGCGCTGTTCTTCTTCAAACCAACCAATTAAATCATTTTGAAACTGCTCTATATTAAAATTGTTTAGTATTTCAAGTGTCAAACTTGATCCCCCTCATTTTTTTGCATATAAGTACTATTATAAAGATTTTAGGAAAAAATTTAAGTAAGATGACATAGGAAATAGAAGGCAAAGGACTTGAGGTATCGAATAAAAAGAGTTACATTAATAAAAAAACGGAGGTGGATTTCTATGGACACAGCCACTCACCTTGTTATGGGTATCACTTTAGGTAGCTTAGCAACATTAGATCCAGCCATAGCACAAAGTGATATTGGCCCTCAAGCTGTTATGCTTGCTACAATTGCTGGTTCCAACATTCCTGACATTGACACAGTTTTAAAATTGCGTAATAACGCTAAATATATAAGAAATCATCGTGGGATTACTCATTCCATTCCCGCGGTAATTCTTTGGTCATTCCTTATAAGTGGCATCTCTTTCGCCTTCTTTTCAGAAGCTCCATATCTTCATTTACTACTTTGGTCATTTATTGCCGTCTTTCTTCACGTCTTTGTAGATATTTTCAACGCCTATGGTACACAAGCATTACGACCTTTCACAAAAAAATGGGTCGCACTTGGCATAATTAATACATTCGATACCGTAATTTTCTTTATCCATATACTTGCAATTGCTTGCATGCTCGTCGGTTCTCATAAAGGATATACAGCCTTAGCAGCATATATATTAATGATTATTTACTATATCGGACGGATTATGATGCATAGAAATATAAGAAGCGTTGTACACAAACGTTTCAACAATGTCGAGAAGATTATCATTTCTCCTTCTTACCGATTTTATCATTATCATTTAGCAGTCGTTACGGCTGATTATTACTACGTTGCGAGATGGCATCGTGGTAACATCATGATATATGATAAGTTCGATCGGGTACCGTTCCCAGACAATGATATTATGCGAGCAGCTAAACAAGATGAAAACATCTCAGCCTTCTTATCTTTCTCTCCTGTATATCGCTGGGATATTTTTGATCATGATCATTATTACGAAGTACGATTCATTGATTTACGATACCGAAGTAAAGATTATTATCCATTTGTCGCGATCGTTCAGCTCGACCACAATTTAAATATTATTAGCTCCTATACAGGATGGATTTTTAGTGAAGAAAAACTTCGAAAAAAACTAGAATTACTTCCACATTAAAAAAAGCGACTTAAGTCGCTTTTTTTAATGTTTCAAATGATCTTCTTGATTAATTAAATGGCTATACTTCGGATTATTTGTACGCATTTCATGAAGGCGTATACCATGATTATTAATCCATGATCGTACCACTTGTTCCGTCATTTCATCGCCTTGATAACGACCTGATTTGGCATAAGTTGTTTGAAAATCTTCCCATAGTAACTCAACCCACGCACGAGCTTGTGCGTAAGAAAGCTTGTCATTCTTGTCTAATAATTCTTTCGTTAATATTTCATAAATATCATTCATATTATAATCTCCTTTTACCTATTTATCCCTTCATTTCTAAAGGATAGTTTCTTCAATTTTGCACATTCTATAATTGATACTTCTTAAAGAAGAGGTATCAACCGATAATGAGGAGGGCGTTCGCAATGGGTAAACAAGCCGAATTTTGGTCTGAGTCAAAAAATAACAGCAAAATCGACGGTCAACCGAAAGCGAAATCACGCTTCGCTTCGAAACGACCTAACGGCACAATTAACACGCACCCACAAGAACGTATGCGTGCTGCAAATCAGCAGGAAGAGTAGTACAAATTAAATTAACTTCCTACACGAGGTGATAAAGATGAGCTACCGTGATCGCTTAGATAGTCGTTCTGAATTATTTAACCATACGTGGACTCGTCCAAAACATGCGAAAGCGCAAGTTAACGGACAGACGCAACAAACCCAGTCTCTCATTATATTGGCAAATGAATGTAAAAAACGCCAATTTTAGAATCTCCTATCTCCTTTAACGCCTACCAAAGATGAAAACCAGAGAGATATGTGCTCTCTGGTTTTTATTTTTCTTGCAATAAGGAAATTGGTATGCCAATCTCTTCATTATCATTTTGCTTATATCCCCAAGCAAATACCCCATTGAAATACGTAATTTTAAATAATACACCAGGTTCTTCTACTAATTCATATGTTTCACCAATACGGAATTTGTTTATATCCGTCATATAAGCACGAGCCATTGCCATTTTTCTCATTAATACATCAAATTCATTGACAATCCCAAGCTGCTCAGCTTTTACTGCTTGCTCCTTCAAAGCGCCAATTTCTTCCCTTAGCTCATGCGGTGTCATTTCACTGTAGCGTTTTGGCATATTCATCTTATTCTCCTCATTCCTCTTCGCGTTTCATTTGCAAAAATATCTCGATTTCATCAATAGAGAATCCTTTTCGATATAACGCTTGTTTCATCTTGTTTTCAAATGTCCATCCATCATGCTTCTTATATTTCTCATAATATTTATTCCCATGATAGTGTAACGCTTCTTGTTGCTTTTCGTCATCTTTTTCGTCTTTCAATTCTTCCAAACAAATCTGAATTACTTCTCTAGAATATCCTTTTCGAACAAGCATCTCATCTAACTTTAGTTTCATTTGTAAAAAAGAATGCTTTTGATAAGATTTTTTCTTCTTTTCTATGAGAAACGAAGCATTCTCAATTTGCTTTTCCTTTGGATATTCTTGTAAACTATGTGTAATAATTAAATCCTGAACACCTTTATTTAATAGCTCTCTTTTAATAACAGTTGGACCTTTTCGATTCACATTACTTTGCGTTCGCGTATATAAAACAGCATACTCTTTATCATTAATATATCGGTCATGTAATAATTTCGAAACGACTTCAGAGATGATGGCCTGTCCCACTTCTTTTTTTCGTAAAAAATCTTCTATTTCTTGTTTTGTTCTCATTTGATAGGATAAATAGGAGATTGCTTGTAAATATGCTTTTTGTACTTCTTCATTGTACAAAATATTTCCTAACTCGATTTCATCAATTTCTAATCCTTTTTGTAATCCATGTTTTATTAAGATTACTTGATCCACACTAAATCCGTACTCTTCGCCTTGACCTTTATCAATATAAATATTAAATCGTTCTTTCGATCGTTTTTGTACTTCGATTTTTGTAATGACAGCCATACTCTCACCTCTCTATTATTTTAACATAGTCGAGGAACATTTTTTCTTTTCAAGAATATATATAATGAGGAGGAAATACTTGTGAAAATCGCAATTTCTGGTGGTACAGGCTTTATCGGCAAATACCTTTCTACTTTTTTTATTCAAAAAGGATATACTGTTTACATTCTCACACGAAAAAAAACTACTGAAACTTCCGACCCTAACCTTCAGTATGTTCAATGGACACCGGATTTACAAACCTTCCCCCTCTCTTCTATTGATGTAGTTATTAATCTAGCCGGAGAGTCTATTAATAGTAGATGGACAAAGCAACAAAAGAAAGCCATTTTAAACAGTAGAATTCAAACAACAAAAGGACTCATTAAACAATTGCAAACACTCCATACAAAACCACACACATTTATTAACGCAAGTGCTATTGGATACTATGGAACGTCTGAAATAGAATCTTTTACAGAACAGCATAAGACTCCTGGAAATGACTTTTTAGCAAATACAGTATATTCATGGGAACAAGAAGCATCTAAAGCAAGTTCTCTCGGAATACGAACAATCTACACAAGATTTGGAGTTGTATTAGGTGCAAATGGAGGAGCTCTTCCAAAAATGCTACTTCCCTATCAATTCTATATCGGCGGCACCATTGGTTCTGGGAAGCAATGGTTATCATGGATTCATATAGACGATGTCGTTCGTATGATGGATTTCATCATACACAAAAAAGAAATTGATGGTCCTCTTAATATGACAGCACCAACACCTATAAGAATGAAGGAATTTGGAGAAACCATTGCAACTATAATGAAAAAACCTCATTGGTTGCCTGTACCTTCATTTATCATTCAAACTTTATTAGGTGAAATGAGTATACTTGTACTAGAAGGGCAACGTGTATTACCCATTAAAGCAATTGAACATGGATACCAATACACATTTCCGGCAATAGACCATGCATTACAAAATATACTTTCGCATACAATGTAGTACTTCTAAAACACAATTTTACATGGGCTCTTTCAAAACTTTCATTTTCTAGAATCCGAAGCATCACCATACAAATAACCTTTCAGTTACTTTCCCTTAACTTCCATTAGCATTATAAAGTAACAGAAATGAGGTACCTATGAAAATATTGCTCAAACAAGCCATTGTATACCCTATTACATCTCAAAAATTTCAAGGCGATGTACTCGTTACAGGAGAGCGAATTACCGAGGTCAAACCTTTTATTCAACCTACTCAGGATATGACCGTTATAGATGCACGAGCACTCCATCTCTTACCTGGCTTTATTGATGTCCATACTCACCTTGGTCTCTATGATGAGGGTACTGGTTGGGCTGGAAATGATGCCAATGAAACATCTGAAGTTTCAACACCACATATTCGTTCTTTAGATGGGATCCACCCTTTCGATATTGCCTTTCAAGACGCTGTACAAAACGGAATTACAACCGTTCACGTTATGCCTGGCAGTCAAAATATTATCGGGGGTACGACTTGTGTAATAAAAACAGCTGGAACTTGTATTGATCATATGATTATTCAAGAACCTGCTGGTTTAAAGATTGCCTTTGGAGAAAATCCTAAAAAAGTCCATAGTAATGGAACAAAAGAATCCATTACACGTATGGGGATTATGGGGTTACTTCGGGAATCATTCTATGAAGCGCAACACTACGGGCACGAAGCTGATTTTCGAATGCTTCCTATTTTAAAAGCATTACGTCGTGAAATACCCGTACGTATCCACGCCCATCGAGCAGATGATATTAGTTCTGCGCTACGCTTTGCAACGGAATTCAACCTTGATCTACGTATTGAACATTGTACAGAAGGACACTTTCTTGTTGAAGAGCTTTCGAAACACAATTTGAAGGTTTCAGTTGGTCCCACTCTGACACGTCGTTCTAAAATCGAACTAAAAAACAAGACATGGGATACTTACCATATATTATCTAAAAATGGTGTGGAAGTTTCTATAACAACAGATCATCCTTATACACCCATTCAATATTTAAATATTTGTGCCGCTGTCGCAGTAAGAGAAGGGTTAGACGAGAAAACAGCACTAGAAGGAATCACCATATTTCCAGCGCGAAATTTGCGTTTAGAGGATAGAATTGGAAGCATCGAGGTTGGAAAAGACGCCGATCTCGTGTTATGGACTCATCATCCTTTCCATTATTTAGCCAAGCCTGTACTAACTATGATTGATGGAAAAATAATTTACAAAAAAAATAAAAAAAACTAGTTTATTTTTTTGACTAGATAAAGTATTATACGATTATAAACTGAATGAAACCATAATCAATTTGTGTCGTGATTATCATTTTCAAATTGATGAATGGGGAAGGCAAATGGTGCGCCACCAGCGTTAGAAACTGGTTCTAGTGGGTTCGATTCCCACCCCGAAATTTTTTAAAGATTGATATAAAAATTTCGAGGGTGGGGTGTTTTTTCGTCATGCTACCCTCGTGTGAGGAGGAGTTAGTATGTTGAAAAAACGCGACTTACACGACAGCCACGTTCTATACGAGTTAATGGTGGATCCAGCTGTCTTCCCTTTTGTGCGTCAAAAGGCTTATTCTTATGAAGAATATTTATTCTTAACGAAACAAACGATTGAAGCTGAAGAGCGTGGTGAATTAATTTCACGCACAATTTTAGATGAATGGGGTAACCCTATCGGAACAATTACTTTATTTGATGTGCAAGAAAAAGCTGGATTTCTCGGGACATGGCTTGGCAAACCATATCATGGAAAAGGCTATAATAAATTGGCAAAAGATTCATTTTTTAGTGAACTTTTCTATGAATTAGATATTGAAACAATTTTCATGCGTATTCGTAAAATAAATATTCGTTCTATTAAAGCTGCAGAAAAACTGCAATATGTGAATCTAGCAAACGAAACAAGAAAAGCCGTATATGATGAAATTAACGCAAACGAAGAAGTGTATAACTTATATGAAATTCCAAAAGATCAATACACACTTGCTACAATGCGAGATACAACCTTCAAAGATGCTCATCAATTAAAAGAAGCGTAATCTAAATTTTCTGAAATAATAATCAATAGTTAACATTTTCCATATGCGTATATCCCCTCATGTCTTTGGAAACGATAAATAGTAACTTTAAGACACGAGGTGATTTGTAATGGATAAAAAGAAACGTGATAAAGCAAAAAACACATTATCTAGTACACAAGAAGTTCTCTATCAACGCGAATTTCAAAAAGCAGATCGTGCAGCAGGATATCGCTCGAAAAGCATTTAAAGTGAAAATGAATAATTAGAAGTTTCCCCCCTAATTATTCATTTTCATTACATAATTTTCTCGACTGATAGAAGTAAGCAAAAAGGACCCTTATACATAAGGGTCTTTTTTGCTGTGGACAACTTTATCCACAAAATCAATGAATTTGTTAGTAATTTTCAAAAACATTTAATATTTTTCTATATTAAAGCATATATCAGCTGTTTTAATTGTGGATATTTTTCTAAAAATTGTGGACAATGTGGATATAGTTGTTAATATTCCGACTTTACTGTTTAATGAAAGCGTAATCCTTTTGTGGATAACTGGCTAAATTTTCTTTGAAAATAATAAAGAACCCTCTTTACATATACAAAGAGGGTTTCATATTAAGTAAAAGATTGTGCAAGAGCAGGTGATTTAATAGGTATATGGCGCGGTTCTGCATGATTTTCTGCCAAAATTGCATCTACAATATGACCAGCTGGCTCTGGAAGATAGATGCTTTTCATTGCTTCTTTCATTTGAAGAAGCTTCACATCATCTTGTAATAATGCCTCTGTTTTAGCAAAAACCTTACTATCATCGCGAATGACAACTGCTGCTCCCTTTCTTTCAAAGTACATCGCATTTTCATTTTCTTGTCCTGGAACAGGCTTATATAAAATGACAGGTACTTGCAACGCTGCTGCTTCACTTAATGTTATTCCGCCTGGCTTCGTAATCATACAAGAAGTAACACGGAATAATTCATCAATATTTTCAACATACCCAAACACTTTTAATGCATCGGAATTTTGCTTCTGTAAACTTAATAAATCCTGTTTTAAAGCTTCATTTTTTCCACAAACGACAACTACTTGTAAATTAGGCACTGACATAAATGATTGGCATAGTTCTTTTACATTTCCTAATACTCCATGAGCACCTGCTACAATTAGTAAAATCTTTTTGTTCTCACATAACTGATATTTATTATATATGATTTCTGGATTTACCTTTAACTCAAAACTACTCCGAATTGGAATTCCTGTTTCAACAATTTGTTCCGCAGGTACACCGATATCAACCATCAATTCTTTCACGTGATCCGTTGCAACAAAATAACGATCTACTTCTCGATGAATCCATATTTTGTGCACGCAAAAATCCGTTAATACGTTATAGACAGGAATTGAAATACCTGTTTGTTTCTTCAATTCTGGTACAGCGATAATTGGAAATGTATTAATTACAATATCTGGTTTCTCCACCTGTAACAGTGTTTTCAAACGTTTTCTTCCAAAGTTCGCATACCAAGATGCTATTTTCTTATCATAAATTTTTTCTACCCCGTAATAAAACAAACGATATAATTCTTTTCCTATTGTATAACTTTTTAAATATAGATATTTTGTAATGTCAGTTATAAATGGATGTGATTCTCCAAACAAGTCGCATACAATAACATCTTCAATTCCTTTTTGGCGAAATGTTTGTTCTAATGTTTTTGCTACTTGCACATGACCATTACCGTAATGTGCAGTTAATATTAAAACCTTGGGGTTTTTTATCAAACAAATCCACTCCTAGCTTTTTGTTTCTCCATATTGCATATACGACAATAGGAAAAACATTTTCCTTAAAAATTACATAAACAGATTCTAATAATTCCCTTTCAGCTATGTACCTGTCGTGGATATGCAAAGCATATAAGATTGACCCCTTAATCCTATCTGTGCTCATATCTTTACATTATACTTTCCTATAAGAGCTTTCGCAATAACTTACAAATGTTCTCTATTCCATGATACTCACTCTTTTACTTCTTAATTCTTTTTACTATTTTGATTTCCCTTTACAATTATGTAAATTTCTCCACTTATTCCTTACAAAATTATGGATATTCTACTTTCAGTATACTCTTTTATCAATATATACTCTAGATTTTATTGTAAAGAAAGCAAAAAGCCTAATCCAATATTTGGATTAGACCGCTTGTAAAATATGTTTAGCATGTTCTACATTTTTCTCAGTAGGTGGTTCTACATTTGCGAGTGGGTACTTGTGTCCAAGCGCCTCCCATTTATATACACCAAGCTTATGATATGGTAACACTTCAACTTTTTGAACATTAGACAGGCTTTGAATAAAGCTAGATAGTTTTTGTAGATCCTCTTCATTATCCGTAACACCAGGGACTAATACGTGTCGTACCCAAATCGGTTTATTCTTATCCGATAAATAACGAGCAAATTGTAAAATATGTTCATTTGGTTTCCCTGTTAATTTACGATGCTTTTTGGAATCGATATGTTTCAGATCCAATAAAACTAAATCTGTATAATCCATTAAAATATCTAGCTTATTTTGGAATTCTGGTTCCTCAGAATAACAACCACCAGAAGAGTCAATTGTTGTATGGATACCAGCCTCTTTACACTTTTTAAACAACTCAATTAAAAAGTCTAGTTGTAATAATGGCTCTCCACCGCTAACTGTTATACCGCCTCCGGAAGCTTCAATAAATGGAAGGTAACATGTCACATCCTGCATCACTTCTTCAACTGTTATTTCTTTACCTTTACCGATTTCCCACGTATCAGCATTATGACAATATTGACAACGTAATAAACACCCTTGTGTAAATATGACATAACGAATCCCTGGGCCATCAACAGTACCACAAGACTCTACAGAATGTATTCTTCCTTTTACCATGTTACTTCCTCCTTTATTGAAACAGCCTCCCTTCGCTATATATTAAGAACGAAGGGACACTTTTTTTCATTTACATGCTTTCATGCATTGTACGGTTAATTACATCAATTTGTTGTTCACGAGTTAATTTAATAAAGTTTACAGCATAACCAGATACACGAATTGTTAATTGTGGATACTTCTCAGGATGTTCCATTGCATCCATTAATGTTTCACGGTTAAATACGTTAATATTTAAGTGGTGGCCTTCTTTTACTGCATAGCCATCAAGCATTGATACTAAGTTACGTACTTGTACATCATCTTCTTTACCAAGTGCTTTCGGAATAATAGAGAATGTATTAGAAATACCATCTTGTGCATCTTTATATGGTAATTTAGCCACAGATAATAATGAAGCTAATGCACCTTTTGTATCACGTCCATGCATTGGGTTCGCACCTGGTGCAAATGGTTCTCCAGTACGGCGGCCATCTGGAGTATTACCAGTTTTCTTACCATATACAACGTTAGATGTGATTGTTAAGATTGACATTGTATGAACAGAATTTCTGTATGTTTTATGTTTACGAAGTTTATTCATAAATGTTTTTACAAGATTTACAGCAATCTCATCTACACGATCATCATTGTTACCGTATTTAGGGAAATCTCCTTCAATCTCGAAGTCAACTGCAATACCATTTTCATCACGAATTGGTTTTACTTTTGCGTATTTAATTGCACTTAATGAATCTGCCACTACAGATAGACCCGCGATACCTGTTGCCATTGTACGAAGAACATTTGTATCATGAAGTGCCATTTCAATACGTTCGTAGCTATATTTATCATGCATGTAATGAATAACATTTAATGTGTTTAAATACAGGCCTGCTAACCATTCCATTGTCATATCAAACTTATGCATAACTTCTTCATAATCTAATACTTCAGAAGTAATCGGTGCGTACTCAGGACCAACTTGTGCTTTAGATTTTTCATCTTTACCACCGTTAATCGCATATAGTAATGCTTTTGCTAAGTTTGCACGTGCGCCGAAGAATTGCATTTGTTTACCAATTCTCATTGCAGATACACAGCAAGCAATTCCGTAGTCATCGCCGTAATCAGCACGCATAATGTCATCATTTTCATATTGAATTGCTGATGTTTTAATAGACATTTTTGCACAGTAGTTTTTAAAGTTTTGTGGTAATTGTTTAGACCAAAGAACTGTTAAGTTTGGTTCTGGAGCTGGTCCTAAATTATCTAATGTATGCAAGAAACGGAATGAGTTCTTTGTTACTAATGAACGACCATCTAATGCCATACCACCGATAGACTCAGTTACCCAAGTTGGGTCACCAGAGAATAATTCATTATAATCAGGTGTTCTTGCAAATTTCACAAGACGTAATTTCATAATGAAGTGATCCACAATTTCTTGTACTTCTTCTTCTGTTAAAGTACCATTTGCTAAATCTCTTTCAATATAAATATCTAAGAATGTAGAAGTACGTCCAAGACTCATTGCAGCTCCGTTTTGCTCTTTAATTGCTGCAAGATATGCGAAGTATAACCATTGGAATGCTTCTTGCGTATTTGTTGCTGGCTTAGAAATATCAAAACCATGAGCAGCAGCCATTTGTTTTAACTCTTGAAGTGCACGCATTTGCTCAGATAACTCTTCGCGTAAACGCATTGTCTCTTCGCTCATTACACCGCCAGTTAAATTTAAATCAGCTTTTTTCGCTTCAATTAAATGATCTACCCCATATAATGCTACACGACGGTAGTCACCGATAATACGTCCACGTCCGTATGCATCTGGAAGACCAGTAATAACACCTGATTTACGAGCAGCTCTCATTTCTGATGTATAAGCATCGAATACACCTTGGTTATGAGTCTTTCTCCAATCTCTAAAAATACGACTAAGTTCTTTATCCATTTCGTATCCGTAAGATTCACAAGCTTGTTCCGCCATACGAATACCACCATATGGTTGTAAAGAACGTTTAAATGGTTTATCAGTTTGGAAACCGACTACTTTTTCAATATCTTTATTTAAATATCCTGGTTCATGTGATGTAATAGAAGAAACGATTTTTGTATCCATATCAAGAACGCCACCGTTTTCACGTTCTTTTGTTGTTAAATCCATTACTTGATCCCAAAGTTGTTTCGTTGCTTCAGTTGCTCCCGCTAAGAAAGATTCATCTCCTTCGTAAACGTTTACATTATTTAAAATGAAATCGCGAACATCAATCTCAGCTTTCCATTTTTCACCTTTAAAGTTTTCCCATGCGTTTTTAACATTTTCTAATACTTGAGTCATCCTAATCTCCTCCATTTTTGATTAGTACAGGACTAAGATTTTTTATATAACAGCTTACACACTTAGAATACTACTTTTTTGCGAAAGTGAACGAAACAGTTGTGACATGTTTGTGAAATGTTGAGCAAACTACTATATGTATAGTGTTAACTTCACTTAAAAGTCTTTATAATTAACCCTTTCCTTAATTGTATTTTTTTGGTACCCTTATATACGAGTCCTATTTTGTAATATAAGAACAATACCCATTGTAGAGCTGTAATACTCTTATCTCCTAATCTGTTATAGTTTTTATAACAGAACAAAAAAGTGTACATATGTTGTACACTTTTTTTGTTACTACTCTAAAACATCTCTTTTTCTATTGCCGTCATAGAATCCGCCACGATTGTCTGTTAATGCAATTATTTGCTCTAGTCCCTCTATATGATCACCTATAATTCGAAGTACAGCTGGAGGGTGACCTATTTTTGCGAAATGTTCACTGGGACGAATACGGTTCATCTTATCAACCTCAACATGATATACACATGCAATTTCAAATCCAGAAAGAAGAGCCTTCACTTGTGCTACACAAGGTGACAATAAAGATTTATACCCAATTGCTTTCAAACACTTTTGGCTAAATGCATTAGGTACCGCAATAAGTGATCCTACCCCTAAATCCTTTCTATCACAAGCTAAATTTAATGCATATTTAAATGCAGTTACAAGATGAAGCGGTACTCTTAAATCTAAATAATGATTTAGATCATTTAATGCGACATCCATTCCATCTGCAATAGCTTTTGCGAAAGGATATAGTTCCCTAGCCGGGATAACAAAGTCACCGTCTATAAACAACACAATATCGCCTTTTGCAAAGTAAGTTCCAAGTGAACGCCCTACATCGTTTCCAAGTGCTTCTTTATATACAATTGTTGTTGCTCCCTTTTCTTTTGCAATCGTTGCGGTTTGATCAGACAAGCCATTTACTACAACGATAATTTCAAAAGGTTCAATTTTTCGAAGTTCATCTATAACATTTCCAATTGTTTTCTCTTCATCTTGTACAGGAATAATGACTGATAATTGCTTTCCTTTATACAATTTAGATGTAATGCCCCATCCTTGATAAAAATCTTCGAAATCTAGAGTATGATAGACACTATCCCTTTTCCTATTTCCATCATAATATCCTCCGCGCTCATCACTACCTACTATTCGCTCCGCTACAGCCTCTATATGATCACCTATCATCCGTTTTTCAGATTGCGACAGACCCGTGCCATATGCAGCATGCTCGGTCGGCCGAAATTTATTTGGCGTAATAACGTCAATTGCACAATGCCGACTAATTCTCCATTCACTTTGAACTAGGCGTAAATGAGCGACAATAGGATTAACAAAGCTTTCATATCCAATGCTTTGAACGACTTCTTTCGTCAACGCATGAGGTGCATCTAATAAGGAATCAATTTTTAATTCTTCACGCTCTAACATTGCATTTAATATTTGGCGCCATACTGTAATAGAATTGGGTTTTTGCCTTTTTAAAAATAATGCATCCAAGTTATTTAAAACGATGTCGGTCTGATCATGTAAAATCGGATTCAGGAATAATTGTAATTTGGAAGTTTGAATAGCAAAATCACCATCTATAAATAGTAATACATCACCTATCGCGTGTTTTGCGCCAACCGCACGGCCAACATCGTTCCCTAGTAGCTCCGTATGCTTGATTACTTTACACCCTAAACGATCAGCAACCTCTTCTGTACCATCGTTACAACCGTTTGCTACTACAATAATCTCTATTGGATTTAATCCTTTTGCCGATTGGATAACATCTGAAATCGTTTCAACTTCATTACATACAGGTATAATGACCGATAGTGACTTAGCCATTATTTTCTTCACGGAACCACTTAATAGTTTCTTTCAATCCTTCTTCCCACGTTACTTCTGCTTGAAACTGAACAAGTTCTCTTAATTTCGCAACATCCGGTCTTCTATTTGGAATTTCTTCAAATCCATGTGGGTATACCTCTTCGAAAGGAACTTGGACAATTTTCGAAGAAGATTTCGTTAGTTTTTTAATTACTTCTGCTACTTCTTTTATACTCTTTTCATTCTCAGAACCTATGTTAATAATTTCACCATTTACCTTTTCATCCATCGCTCGAATCGTTGCCTCTACCGCATCACTTACATACGTAAAACAACGTGTCTGCTCTCCATCTCCATATACGAGAATGTCTTCTCCTTGCAGTGCCGCACTAATAAATCGCGGGATTACCCCTGCATACGGACCATCTTTCGCTCTTGGACCATAAATATTAAAATAACGAACAATCGTTACCGGTAAACCTTCTAATGCGTATCCTAAACATAATGTTTCTTCTAATGTTTTACACACTGCATAACTCCAGCGTATTTTAGAAGTTGCCCCGTATAATCGATCTCCCTCTTCAGAGAAAGGCGGCTTGGCCTTACCATATACTTCTGAAGTAGAAGCAAAAACTACTTTCTTCTTTCCTTTTAACGCTGCTTGTAAAATATTTCTCGTCCCATCAAAATTCGTTTCTATGAGCTCTATACTTTTTTCCATTGTTGTTTTCACACCTAAAATTGCTGCTAAATGAAACACGACATCATGCTGATCTACTAATTCATAAATAGAATTTTTATCTAAAACACTTATTGGAATAACACGGATTTCTTTCATTAACTCTTTATGATACTTATTTTTACCTTTATAAAAGTTATCCACAACAGTGACCTCATAACCTCTTCTCATCAACTCTTCAGCTAAATGCGACCCGATAAATCCGGCCCCACCTGTAATTAAACATTTCTTACTCATTTACTCACCTTCTTTACGATCCCGCGTGTATCTATTACTTGATCCATTCCTTTAAAAAGCTTCCAATCAATATTTGAATGATCCGTTAAAATTAAAATACAATCCGCTTTTTTAACTTTTTCTTCATCTAAAGAAACAGATTGGTACACCTTATCTCCCATTTCCGCGGAAGAAATATAAGGATCATGATATTCTATCTCGTATCCTTTATTTCTTAATAACTGAATAATCGGTAACGCTGGTGATTCTCTCAAATCATTTACATCTTTTTTATACGCAATCCCTACAATTAACACCATTGCAGGTGATTGCACCACACTTTTTACTTTCCGGACTATTTTCTCTGGCATTTCTTCATTAATCACATGTGCAGCCTCAATTAATTGACTAATTTCCCCATTCTTTTTTATTCTCCATTGGAAATATAAAGGATCTACTGGAATACAATGTCCTCCTATTCCTGGTCCTGGCCAATATGGGGTAAATCCAAATGGTTTTGTAGATGCGGCTTCAAGCGCCTCATAAAAATCAATTCCTAAACTTTCACATAGTGTGTTTAACTCATTTACTAAGGAAATATTGACTAGGCGCTGAATATTTTCAAATAACTTACACATTTCCGCTACTTTTGGAGAACTAACTGGAACAACTACATCAAATGTAGTGCTATACAACTCCTGTACTTTTTGTTTACACTTTTCTGTTTGCCCACTAATAACTTTTGGAATAACTTGAACTGAATATTGACTATTTGCTGGATCAATTCTCTCAGGGGAATATCCGATATAGAAATCTTCACCTACCTTTTTACCATTTTGAGAAATAATAGGTAGGATGACTTCTTCAAGTGTGCCTGGATATGTGGAGCTTTCAAAAATGAAGGTTTGTCCTTTTTGAAGGTTTTGTTGTATATAATGCGAAGCTGAAATGAGGGCACTTAAGTCTGGTTCTCTTTGTTCATTAATTGGAGTCGGGACAGTGACAATAACATAATCACTATTTTGAAAATCAGCAATGCCTTGATCCGGTGTATTTACTGTTAATTTTTTTTTGGTCAATAAACTTTGTAACTCTTTAGAAGAAACATCCGGAATATAACTTTCTCCTTTTATAATTGAATCTATTTTTCTAATATCTTTATCTAATCCAAGTACTGTATGCCCTCTTTCTGCAAAATGTACTGCTAAAGGAAGGCCAACATACCCTAACCCAATAATAGCTACTTTACTACTATTCATTTGTATTCTCTTCTTCCCTTCTCAATTGTTGAATTATATCTCTATCTCTATCTCCATCAGTAAAGCCACCGCGTTCGTCCGTACGTTGTAATAAATACGCAATCGCCTCAATTTGATCACCGAAAATACGATCAAATGCTGAAATACGTCCATTTACAAATTCGTGTTGCTCTGGACGTACTCGATTTGTTTTTATAACATCTACTAACTCTACTGCTGTAATAGAGAATCCTTCTAAAATAGCTTTCACTTGTGCTAATGGCGGAATGATAAGGGAGTCATATCCTATTTTCTCTATTACCTTCTTATGAATGGCATGTGGTACAGCAGTTAGTGAGTTATTCCATAAATCTGGTCTTTTCGCTACCAAATTCAAAAAGTATTTTCCCATACTAATTGGATCTGCTGGATGAAACATATCTAATAAGCATTGTAAATCATTTAACACCACGTCATTTCCATCTTCAACAGCATGTAAAAATGGAGTGAGTTTTTTTGCTGGAATAACAAAATCACCATCAACGAATAAACAAATATCTGCCGTAGCATGCATGGCCCCTATTGCTCGTGCTACATTATGTCCAAGCGCCTTCGTAAATTCAACAACAATAACATTCTCTAGCTTTGCCTGTTTAACAGTCTCAACATCTGCTCCATTCGCGACAACTATAATTTCATCTACACCTGCTTCTTTCACTTCTTGTATAACAGACCTTATAGTTGTTTTCTCTTCTGATACCGGGATAATGGCACTATATTTCGCTTTTTTCTTTTGTAATAAAACTGGTTTATACTTTCCTACAAACTCTCTATCTCTATTGTCCTCTGAAAAATCACCGCGATTACCGTATGTTTCAATTACGTATTGTAAAGCACGCAAATGATCACCCATAATACGACTAGTCGCTTTCGGATAAGGAGAGCCAGGTGATGTGCCCGTATGGACAGGACGAACTTTATTTGTGTAAATGACATCAACTGAAGCCATATCAGAAATATCTACTCCTCTAGACATCGCCATCGCTTGAAATAGTGCTGGATCCGCTAAATTCCACCATCCTAGTTTTTCAATCACTTCACGACTTATCGCATGTGGTATCGCAATTAAAGATCCTACAACAAACTCTTTTTTGTTCAAATAACGGTTTAACATATATTTTCCAACCGTCGTATAATGCGGTCTCATCTTCAAATAAACGGACCATGTTAAATTATTTAAAACAATCTCATGTCCTTGCTGTATTCCTTTAATAAAATTGTATAATTCTTCACTTTTCATGACGATATCGCCATCTAAAAATAAAACAATTTCACCTTTTGCTTCTCTAGCACCAATTGCCCGTCCCACATCATTACCAAGGGAATATCTATAATAAATCACACGGCAATTATGCTGTAGCGCTATTTCTTTCGTACCATCTGTCGATCCATTATCTACTATGATAATTTCATATGGTTCGAGCTTTCTTACTTCTATTAAAACTTTTGATAAAGTACTTGCTTCATTATGCACTGGAATCACAACTGACACTCTCATACTTGCATCACTCTTACCCTTCCAAGCGAACATAAGCAATAATAGGAATACGTACAACTACATCTTCTGGTGGTCCATAAGAAGGAGAAGTACGAACAATTACTGCCCCATCCGTCACAGATAAAAGAACGCCTGCAATGATTTCTACAGCTGTCACAACTTGCACTAGTTCCCCAACATGGTTACGTAATTCATCAGTAAATAACATATATAACTCTCCTTTCTTACGCTTCTTTAATTGATATAATACTTGTAAATGGTAATAAAACTTCTGTTCCTATTCCTTCTCGCAGTGTTAAGAAATCATCTCCAACCGCTACAATCACACCCGTTAACTGTCCAACTGTCACAGTAATTTCTACGTTTTTACCCAAATACTGCTCTGCAATTTCTTTAAATGGTGATGTATTACATTCTTTTAAAATGTTACAAATAATAGATTGAAATCTACTTGATTCAATAAATTCCTCTGTAGCTTGCTTAGAATTTCTTTGAATAAATCTCGCGAAGTTTTGTGAAAATAAAAGTCTTTCCACAGCAGGTAATAACTTATTATCTAAAAAATAATCTAATTGCCTATTAAACAATCTCGATAATTTATGCCAATATTTTCTGAACAGACACATACACTTCTCCTCCTATTATTTTTAGATTATAAAATTTCACATCCATACATCTTAATGTATACAAAATAGATATTTTTGTGATAGGTAAGACATACATTTTCTAAAAGAAATATTTGGTTCAAGGCATAAAAAAAACTATCCAAAAGGATAGTTTCTTACACTTCAATATTCCGCAATATCGAATAAATGTCGTTATTCACTTTACCAAATGATTTAATGTTATTTTGAATGTTAGATAATAAAACAACATATACACTACCATTTTTACTAAATCCGTTTAAGCAATTCCATCCTGGCATTACACCGTGATTCGAATAGCTTCCTGGGTCTACGTACCATCCAAACCCGTAATCCTTTTTTCCACCCGTAAACATTTGATCGTAACTCTCTTTTGAAATTAATTTACCAGAGAATAGTGCTTCGTTAAATAAATATAAATCATGCGCACTTGTGTATATATCACCACAACCATATAGTTGTGACATGCTCGGAATATTAGGTGTTGTCATATTATTATTTACTATTTTATAACCCGTTGATGGGAATCTTGTTTGTTCTAACGCTGTGCCAAAACCAGAATGTTTCATACCCGCAATAGCAAAAATATGTTGTTTAATATATTCTTCGAGCGACTGTCCACTTACCTTCTCGGCAATGTATGCAAGTATAGAGTAATTCGAATCAGAATACTTCCACTTCTCTCCTGGACCACCAATACGCTTTTGATTTCCTATCCGCTTTATCAGTTCTTCATGAGAAATATCTTCTTTTCCCTGCTCATATTCGGGAATCCCTGATGTATGTGTTAATAGATGTTTTAGCTGAATACTATTACCTTGAGGAAAGTCTGGAATATACTTTGCAACAGTATCTTCTACTTGTAATTTATTTTGATCTTTCAACTGCATAATAGCGGTTGCCACAAACGCCTTTGAAATAGAGCCAATATAAAAAGTTGTCTCTGAATTATTTGGTACTTGCTGCTCTTTATTTGCCATGCCGTACCCTTTATTTAAAAGAACTTTTCCATTCTTCACAATAACAGCCGTACCACTAAATCCTGCGTTTTGTAAATACTGGTCCAATTGAGCGTTTTCATTAATTTCTTGAGGTGGTCCCTCGGTAAGCTTCTCCACAGCTTGCGCTTGCTTCACTTGTTCTTCCTGCTCTTTTTGTTTTTGTTGTTTTTGTTCTTCTTGCTTCTTTTTTTCTTCTTCTTTCTTTTTTAGCTCTTCTTGTTTCTTCATTTCTGCTGCCGCTTTTAAAGTTTCTTCTTTCTTATTATGCGCAACAATTTTTGTATACATGAAATATACAAGTGATAGTAGTAAGACGAAAATAATTGTTCTTTTTATGTATACAATCGGCCGACGTGCTTCCCTATTCGCATTATTTTTTTCCTGATCCATAATTGCTTTTTTCCCCTTACTCAACAATAATTTAATTCGTCTACTAAAGAATTATTTTAGTAGATTATGGATAATCCATTCTATATCATCCCTACTTTATCACGCACTGCACATATTACCAACCTATATGTACAAAAAAGAAAAAGAAAATTTACAAAAGTAAGATTCCCTTTAAATTATTAACAAAAAAGAGGATATCCTCTAAAAAATTGATGTCATCAATCTTTTCGGATATCCTCTTATCGTATTAGTTATACGTGTTTTTTCATATCATCGGCAACAGATTCAACATTTGTACCTACGATAACTTGGACACTCGTGTTACTTAATTTCATAACACCTTTCGCACCAGCACGTTTTAACGCTGCTTCGTTTACTTGACCAGCATCTTTTACTTGTAAGCGTAGACGTGTTGCACAGTTATCAATAACAGTTAAGTTTTCTTTTCCACCTAAAGCTGCTACGTAAGTTTCACCAATTGAACCTGCAACTGGTGCATCACCATCTTCAACTAACTCATCATCATCTTCACGACCAGGAGTTTTTAAATCGAACTTCTTAATTAAGAAGTAGAATACTATGAAATAAATTGCTGCGTAAATTAAACCGATACCTGCTAGTAAGACTGGTTTTGTTGCAATACCGAAGTTTAAAGCGTAATCGATTGCACCGGCACTAAATGAGAAACCATCATGAATGCCAAGTGATGTTGTAATAAATAAAGAAAGACCTGTTAGTACAGCATGAATACCATATAATACTGGTGATAAGAACATGAATGAGAATTCAATAGGCTCTGTAATACCAGTTAAGAATGAAGTTAATGCTAGACCAGCTAACATACCAGTAACTGCTTTACGCTTTTCTGGTTTAGCAGCTGCAATCATCGCGAAACATGCTGCTGGTAAACCGAACATCATAACTGGGAAGAAACCAGTCATAAACATACCCGCTGTTTTATCTCCGGCAAGGAAACGAGCAATATCACCATTAACAACATTACCTGCTGCATTTGTAAAGTCCCCAAATACAAACCAGAAGTATGTGTTCATTACGTGGTGTAAACCAATTGGGATTAATAAACGGTTTAATAAACCAAACAATCCTGAACCAATTGCACCTAAATTAACAATTCCATGAGCTAATGCATCAATACCATTTTGAATTGTTGGCCAAATTTGTGCAAATAGAATTCCTAATATCAGCATCACAACTGATGTAACAATTGGGACGAAACGTTTTCCAGCAAAGAAACCTAACCATTCTGGAAGTTTAATCTTATGGAATTTATTATAAAGAAGTCCCGCTATAACACCGACAATAATACCACCTAAAACCTTCATATCTACTTTAGTCGATAATTCAGCAGCCTTAGATACTTGTGTCATTGTATCCGCAAGCTTAGATGGATCTACATTTGCGCTATTACCTATTAAATCTTGGACTTTACCCAATTTATCTTGTAATTCAGCAGTTGAATACCCTTTGCTAAGCGCATCAATACTATTTTTCATAACAAGATAACCAATTGCACCTGCAAGACCTGCTGCACCACTACCATCCACTGAAAGACCGATTGCAATACCAATTGCAAAAATAAGTGCTAAGTTATCAAAAACTGCTGCGCCGGCCTGTGCCATAACAGGAATATCAAATACATCTGGTTGCCCTAAACGAAGCAATAATCCTGCTGCTGGTAGTACTGCGATCGGAAGCATTAAAGCTTTACCAATACGTTGTAAAAACTGCAACATTTTAATTCCCCCTAATCAAATTTATGAAATCGTTATCATTATAAGTACGCTTTAGAAAACGCTTTCTATTACATAACCATAATAACATATAGTTGTATAGATGTGTAGTTTTTATTTCTGAACTTTTTATGGATAAATCTCCTATTTCCAAACTGTTATATAAAAGGAAAATTCTCCTTTTTAAAATACAGAATACTCGAAACGAAAGACCTATTATAGCACATTGAACTTTCGTTTTATCATTCCACTTTTTCATGTTATTATTTATTTCCGAGCATATCGGGAAAAGTAAACTTAGTTAATTCAAAATAGGAGCGTTGGTACTATGCAGTGCATTGAAACAAACAACTTACAACAGTTGTTAGAACAAGTAAAACCATATACGAAAAAAGGAAAACTTGCTACTTATATCCCCGAACTAGGAAATGCAAATCCAGACGATTTAGGGATTGCCATTTTCCATAAAGAAACAGAATATATCCATGCAGGCAACTCACAAACACTATTTACTCTTCAAAGTATTTCCAAAGTAATTACACTTGCCCTTGCCCTTTTAGACCGTGGTGAAGAATATGTATTTTCTAAAGTTGGAATGGAACCAACGGGTGACCCATTTAATTCTATTATTAAGTTAGAAACGACAAGTCCATCCAAACCCCTTAATCCAATGATAAATGCAGGGGCTTTAGCTATTACAAGCATGCTAGCAGGAAAAGATAACGAGGAAAAAATGGAACGTATTCTTCATTTTGTACGTGAAATAACAGATAATCCTACTATTAATTATTCCTCTAAAGTTGCCGATTCAGAACTAGAGACAGCTTACCTAAACCGTTCACTTTGTTATTATATGAAACAAAACGGAATTATCGATTGTGATATTGAAGAACTTATGGATTTATATACTCGTCAATGCGCAGTTGAAGTAAACTGCATCGATTTAGCACGTATCGGCTTAATTTTTGCAATGGATGGATATGATCCATATAAGAAAAAACAAATTATCCCTAAGCATATTACAAAAATTTGCAAAACATTTATGGTCACATGTGGTATGTATAACGAATCTGGTGAATTTGCAATTCGTGTTGGTATTCCTGCAAAAAGTGGTGTAGCCGGTGGTATTTTTGGCTGCGTAAAAGGAGACATGGGAATCGGTATTTTCGGACCAGCTTTAGATGCAAACGGAAATAGTATTGCCGGTTTTAAAATTCTTGAACTTCTTTCTGCTCAAGAAGGTTGGAGCATTTTTTAATCGCGAGTTATCCTGCTATACTAGCAGGATTTTTTATTTCGCCAAAACCTCACTTTTGTCAGTTATCAATCCTCTTACAAAAACAGTGCTGAAAGTTTCTCTATATCATGCATATTTGTTCCCCCCTCCTGAATAATATAGTACAACCTAGCGCTATATGTGGAGGTGTGAAAGATGAAACTAATATTTCAAATGGGAAAACAACCTGTTCTTGAAAAAACAATCCTTCTTTTTATATTGAGTATTGTAGAAAGCTTGAAGTTAAAAGTTGTTTCACTCGACGAAGCTCACCGATACATATTCAATTTAGAAGTACTTGAATTATTAATGGATCGGAACATCGATGATCAAGTACTTGAACTTATTCATTTCGGGATGGGACTTGAAGACATTTATCATGTGCTTCCTGAAGAACTTGAGCATACGATTGAGGAATTAAAGTGGCTTTGCATTCAAGTATTAAGTGAGTACAGTATGCATGAAGAATCCGAACAATTAATTGAAGATATACGGTAAAAAAGCACCTATGTAGGTGCTTTTAATGTTTTTTTAAACTATTTTTATACGCCTCAATATTTACTGGTAGCTCTTCCTCTTCCAAAGTATGTTCATTTACATCTTTATGAATGAACGCACCTTTAGGTGGTTGATGATCATGCCCTTTTTTCTTATGATCAAATGCTTTCCCGCGTCCCATACAAATCCCCCTTTCTTAAAAGAAATCCGTATTAGTATGGAGAAAAGTACGTCGATATATGCAATCTCTTGCTGTATTTCCAAGGAAATACTCGAACCTTGTTTTCTACTCTCCTTACAACAACTGATCGATCCCAATAAGAATTAATAATAGTCCTGCGATAACTGTCGCCCATTTCCCTAAGTATTCTGCTAAAAATCGTTTTCCTACATACGCAAAACCACTAATACAAATAAAACTAAACACCCCAGAAATAGTCGCTGTAAGCCAAAGATTTAAATTTGTTACCCCTGCATCAAATCCACCTGCAATATTATTAATAGACAACGCAACTCCTAAAACAATTGCTTCTGAGAAACTAATTGTTTTAGAACCATCAAAATCTGCTTTTTCCGGATTACGTAAAATGCCCATAAGTACATTACCATCTTTAGAACCTGCAGTATTTTTTTGACCCAAGAAAGGCTGGCACAAAATAAACACACCGATTACCCCTAAAACGATTGCTCCAATCAGATTTGCTGTAAACTCTGAAATAAATAACGCAATCCAGTTTCCAAAAAATCCAGCTAGTAAAGTAAATAAAAATCCAAAGAATGCGATGATAAAATTGTTAAACCACGAAATACGAATTTTACGAATGCCATATGCAATTCCAACACCTGCATTATCTAAATTAGAAGCGATCCCGATTAAAAAAATTGAAAATAAGCCTACTGTACTCATAAATAGTCACCCCTTTTTCTCACTTTTCAATGCATATTATGAAAATGTTGAGCAACTGTGCCTGTCTGTTTCATATACTTGTAATAAATGCTCAATATTTTTTCAATACTAAAAAAGGAGTGCCTACACTATGGCTAATGAAAACCCGAATGATCGGCTTGGCAAATTAATAAAAAAACTTTTAAAAGAACGCGCCTTATCTATGCGCCAACTAGGAATACTTACAAATATTGATCCTGCAACAGTCTCAAGAATTATTAATGGCAAACAACCGCCAAAACAAAAACATCTACAAAAATTTGCAGAATGTCTTCAAGTTCCACCCCAATTGTTATTTGATGAAATGTACCCTGATTCTCCTCACATAAATAAAGAAAAAACAGATATGTACACATCTCTTGATACCATTCAGCAAACGCTGCAATCCTCTAACTTATTCGATTTCGATTACACTACAACTCGCGTAAAACAAGAACTCGAAAATTACGAACGCTATGCCCAGACAACAGAAGGCGAAAAACGTATTCATGACAGTTTCGCAAGCAAATTAGAGCAAATTGATAGTGCTGGTCCTTTTATTGAACAATTAACAGATATGTATCAACAATTTTGTAATGAAACCATTTCAAAAGAAGAACGTGCAGTTCTTGGGAGCGCATTACTTTATTTCATATTATCGACAGATATTATTCCTGACTATCTCTTTCCAATTGGCTATTTAGATGATGCGATTGCCGTTGAATTAGCGAAAGAGAAATTAATTGAAATGAAACGAAAGACATAGCAAAATAAAGAACTATTTCAGTTGTTTATATTCAACTCTGAAATAGTTCAATAAAAAATCGTACAAGTATACATACTCGTACGATTTTACTATACAAATCTATTTTTTCGTGTGGCACCATTCATATATAAATGCTGTTATCACTTTTGTAAATTCAATTAACTGTTGAACTTCAACTTTCTCATTTACAGAATGTGCTTCTTCTAATGTACCTGGTCCATATATAATGGCTGGAATGTGAAACTCACTAAACCAACCGCCATCAGTTACCGTTGCAGACATATCTAAAATTGCATTTTTTGATAAAATAGACTCTTGTACTGAGCTAAGTTTTTTTACAGCTGCATGTTCCCTATCGACTTCTAATGAAGGGAAAATTTCACCACGATCTACGATCATTGATTCTCCGCCCCACTTAAATTGTGGCGGATTTTCACTTAACCATGGATCGGCAGCTGCCACCTTTCCAATATACTCTTCAATTTCTTTTATTATTTGTTCATGTGTTTCATTCGGATAGAAGTGCACTGTTGTCCATAATCGGCACTCATCCGCAATAAACGCCGCATGCCTTCCTCCCTCAATAACAGCTGGATTAATTGTTGTTGTTCCAGACGGATAGCCTTCATATGTTTTCATAACTGCCCAATGACGCTCTAATTCTTGTAAACTTTGCACAATTTTCATCATTTTTTCAATTGCACTCGCTCCAAATAAACGTCCTCCAGCATGGATTATTTGCCTACGCGTTGCATCATGAAACGTTTGAGGGCTTTTCACAGTAATCCAGCCAGTAATTACGCCGCCCTGTCCTTGCATATGTAAATTACTCGTATCCACTACGACTGCAAAATCAGCATCGTAACCTCGCCTGCAGCATTGAAGTGTGCCAGCTTCTCCAACTTCTTCTCCAATTACGGATTGAAAGATTAAATCTCCAGGTAATTCAATACCAGCTTCTTGTAATAGCTGAATAGCAAATAGCGCTCCAGCTATTCCCCCTTTCATATCAGCTGTGCCACGTCCAACTAACCAACCATCTTTTATAAATGGCTCAAACGGATTTGTTTCCCACGCCTCATCTGCTGACACTTCAGCTACATCCATATGACCATTAATGATAAGACTTTTATATGAATCACTTTTTATTCCTTTTTTAACCCCGACAACGTTTGGGTCATTCGGATATACATCCCATTTATCAATACTAAAATTTCGTTTTCTTAGAAACTCTGCAACAAATTCTTGCGCTTCATTTGTATTTCTCGCTGGCGGTGCTGGTGTTTCAAAACGAATTAATGTTTTTGTAAGTTCTAACAATTCCTCTTTCCTTGAATCTATTTGTTTTAATAACTGCGAAACTTCTGGATTCATCGCTAATTCCCCTTTGCATACATAGTATGTTTCCAGCTTTATTTTCACAAAAAAAGAGACTATTTACAATTTTACAGTCTCCTAATTAATCACTATTATAAACTCTCTACTTCCGTTGTATTTGTCTTTTCAATATGCTCTACATTACTTCCCTTATTTCTTGTAGCACGATAAAACAGTAAACAAACAATCATAAATGGAATACCACAATATAATGCCATTCTTTGTTCTGGAATAAAGGCCATTCCAACGATTACTGTTAAATTTAATACTAACGCAAGAAGTGGTACAAATGGATACAATGGTGTTTTAAATTTCAAGTCCTTCACATCCCCGCCCTGCTTAACATATGTCCTTCTAGCTAATAAGTTAGATAGAGCAATAGATGCCCAAACTAGTATCGCTCCGAATCCAGCGATAGAAAGCAGCCATAAATAAACTGTATCTTCCGCATAAATACCTGATAATAATGAGAGACAACCTACAATTGTGCTTACAATCAATGCATAAATAGGAACACCGTTTTTAGATAACTTACCAAAAATCGGACTAATCATTCCTTGATTAGACATAGACCATAGCATACGAGAAGTTGCATATAATCCTGAATTCGCAACGGATAGCACTGCTGTAATAATAACGAAATTTATAATATCTGCTGCATAAGGAATACCAATTTTATCAAATACAACTACAAATGGACTTTCAATTACTCCTGCTTGCTGCCAAGGGAATAGTCCAGCAAGAATAAAAATAGATAGTACAAAGAAAACAAGTATACGCCAAACTGTATTGTTAATTGCCTTCGGGATTGTTTTCTCTGGATTTTCACTCTCACCTGCTGCAATACCAACTAATTCTGTTCCTTGGAAAGAAAAATTAACTGCGATCATCGTAATTAAAATGGCTGATAATCCATTGGGGAACAACCCACCATAATCAGTAAAGCTAGAGAACATTGGCGCTGGTTCATTTCCTTTCATATCTAGAAACCCAAACATTGCCGCCCCGCCTAAAATAATAAATGCAATAATTGTAATTACTTTAATACTTGCAAACCAAAATTCCACTTCCGCAAAACTTCTTGAAGATAACGCATTAATAGCAAAGAGCAGTACCGCGAACACTACACACCAAATCCATGACGGTACATCAGGAAACCAACGTTTCATCAAAATACTAACTGCAATTAATTCAATACCTATCGTAGCAGACCAGTTTAACCATGACATCCATCCCACTACATAACCTGCTGCAGGGGAAATATACTTTGTCGCATACGTTTGATAAGACCCTGCGTCAGGCATCGCAACAGCTAATTCTCCAAGACAGAGCATCGTTAAATACATTACAAATCCACCGACAAGATACGCTACAATTGCTCCTCCAGGTCCAGCCTCATGAATCGTATAACCTGACCCTAAAAAAAGTCCTGTACCAATAACTCCACCGAGTGCAATCATAAATATGTGCCTACTTTTCAATTCTCTTTTTAATCCTTGGTTTTGATCCATCATATAAATCCCCCCTTTTCACTTTGCCAACCCATTTAATGTAAGCGTTTTTAAAATTCCTCACCTTAAAAATAATGATTTAAAAGAGCAAAAATACACGTCACTTGCATTAATCACTGCCTGTTACTAAAAGGTCATCCCTTACTATTATTAATAACTTTTGATCAGCAATATCTTGTCCTTCTACTACTTCTAATGATTCAATATAACCACTGATCCCTATCTTAATTTCTACTTTCTGTTTATCTATCGTTTCAATTAATGCTAATTTCTCCCATTCGTATACGTAAGAACTTTCCGTAACAAATAACTTCTCAACTTTCCCGTAACAAGGACTATACACGCCTTCTATAACCGTCTTCACTTTATAAACTCCTCCTTCTTTTTAATTGGTACTGAAACGTTGCATATCCCTCCTTTAGAGATTTCAACTATTATTTATGCAAAATGCGTACCAATCTCCAATTCCTATTTAAAATGAAGGTTTCTCAAAAAAAAATGTTTATAACCGCAAAATTTTTCTATCATTTGAAAAGTTTTAAGAGAAAAATAGCAAAAAATTTTTGCGATTTTATGAGAATTTTAATAAAATTATAAAAAGTCAGTCTTCATAGGGTAAAATGAGGAGAAGATGTTACATGCATACAGAAGAAATTAATTTTAAACAAATTATTGAAATGAATATGCTATATGAAACTTTACTCAATGAACTCGATATCGGGATTCATATTATTAATGAGGAAAGTAAAACGATTGTCTATAACCGCAAAATGATGGAAATTGAATCAATGGATCGCTTAGATGTGCTATATAAAAGCCCTTTAGAGGTGTTTGCATTTGAAGAAAATAAAAATAGTACTCTTATAGAGGCATTAAAATTTGGAAAAACAAAGAAAAATATAAAACAAACGTATTTTAATAATAAAGGACAAGAAATTACAACGATTAACGATACTTTCCCTATAACAGAAAATGGAAAAATCAAAGGCGCTATTGAAGTATCAAAAGAAATTAGTAACTTAAAGCAAACAATAAAAATGAGCCCTTCTCGAAAACAAAGCACTAAATTTACCTTTGATCACATAATTGGTGATTCTGAAGCCATTCAATCAATCATTACAGAAGGAAAAAGAGTAATTCGTACATCTTCCTCCATACTTCTAGTAGGAGAAACAGGCACTGGTAAAGAACTATTTGCACAAAGCATCCATAATGAAAGTCAGCGTTCAGGCAAACCCTTTATTTCACAAAACTGTGCCGCTATACCTGATACATTAATGGAAAGCCTACTATTTGGAACAAATCGAGGTGCCTTTACAGGAGCAATAGATAAATCAGGCTTATTCGAAGAAGCAAACGGAGGAACTTTATTATTAGATGAAATCAATTCATTAAGCCCAATACTTCAAGCTAAGTTGCTGCGGGCTATACAAGAGAAAACAATACGAAGAATCGGAGGTACACACGAAAAAGAAATTGATGTTCGTATTATAGCAACTATCAATGAAGATCCCTTTGAAGCCATCGCACATAATCGATTAAGAGAAGACTTATATTACCGATTAAGCGTCGTTACTTTATGTCTTCCGCCTTTACGTGAAAGAAAAGAAGATATTTCAGCTCTTGTTCAGCACTTTATTGAAAAATATAATACTCAATTCGGGCTCAATGTAACCGATGTAGATGTAAATGTAAGAGAATTTTTCTATGCATACGATTGGCCTGGAAACGTACGGGAGTTGGAACATATAATTGAAGGTTCCATGAACTTGATAGAAGCTGAAACCATC
Source organism: Bacillus thuringiensis (assembly GCF_001595725.1). Lineage (GTDB taxonomy): Bacteria > Bacillota > Bacilli > Bacillales > Bacillaceae_G > Bacillus_A > Bacillus_A thuringiensis_K. The sequence goes on along the minus strand of NZ_CP014282.1, from coordinate 462,652 downwards.
ATTACAGCGTTTCAGCTGCCTACTCGCTTTCGCGAACGAATAAAAACAGAATTCAATATGCAACATGCACTAACTAATCACAATGCTGATACACCTAAAACTTTAAAACACACAATAGAAAAAATGGAAAAGAACTACATTAACCAAATTCTTAAAGAGAATCATGGAAACATCTCACAAGCTGCAAAATTTTTAGGATTAAGTAGGCAAAACTTACAATATCGAATTAAAAAACTGCGTTTACACATATAAAATAAACATGTCTCCAAGTGTAAAAACAACTTGGTAAAATATGTTACAATAAACATATAACATGCTAGAAAGGGGCTATATATATGAGTAATGATAAAAAATTAAAGTTATTACAATACTTATACTTTTTCCCTGCCATGCTCTGTATGATGTTATTCATTAATGCCGATGTAAGCAGCTCTCCTTATGCAAAGCTATTAGGAACAATTTTTGGCTCCTTTGCAGCTATTATGCTTGCTGCTTTTTGGAATTTGAAGCTACGTATAAAAAACGAAAAATCTTCGTAATACTAAAAAAATCGAGCTACTTAGCCCGATTTTTTTATTTGCCATTAAAACTCAACATTCTCTAAATACAACCCACTTGCCTCAGCAAGACAATTAATTTGATTGCGCTGCTTTTCCTCTAAAATGTTTGGAATTGCTTCAGCGTCTAATTGTCCTAATCCAACTTCAATTAATGCCCCGACAATTTTTCTTACCATATTATGAAGGAAGCCGTTACCACTTACTCTAATTTGTACAAACCCTGCCTCTTCCATCACATCAAGTGTATATACTTCTCGAACCATAGATTTTTTCTTTGATTTCGCATTTGAAAAAGCAGTAAAATCATGTGAACCAACTAAATGTTTTGCAGCTGCTTTCATGCTTTTCACATTTAATTTTTTATTCACATGCATGCTATATTTACGCATAAATGGATTTGTATGCTCTTCATTCCAAATTTTATACAGATATGTTTTTGCTTTAGAATTGTAACGAGCATGGAAGCGATCATGTACTTCTTCCACATTCGTAATGCTAATATCATTAGGTAAATATTGATTTAAATATTTTTTCACTTTATGTTCCACTAACTTCTCATCACTTTGAAAGTTAGCAACTTGATTCAAAGCATGTACACCAGCGTCTGTTCTACTACAACCGATAATTTCAATTTCTTTTCCGACCATTTCAGAGATGACACTTTCGATTTTTCCTTGAATCGTATTATCGTTATTACCGAGACGTTGCCATCCTTTAAAACGTGCACCATCGTACTGAATCGTTAATTTATAATTGTACATTTCATTCTCCTTCATAGAAAATATTCCCTCATACCATGAGGGAATATTAATAAACTTTACTTTCTAACAAGCTTCACTACATTTTCTACGTGAGCTGTATGCGGGAACATATCAACTGGTTGCACATACTCCACTTCATAGCTCTTCATTAATACTTGTACATCACGTGCTAATGATGAAGGATTACAAGACACATACACAACTTGTTTCGGCTTCACTTTTAAAATTGTTTCCAGTAATTTATCATCGCAACCTGTACGTGGTGGATCGACAACAATTACATCTGGACGCCATCCTTCTTTTACCCATTTCGGTAACCATTGTTCAGCTTTACCTGCTTCATATTTCGTATTTGTAAATCCGTGACGCTTCGCATTTTTTCTTGCATCTGCAATCGCTTCTGGAATTACATCCATACCACGTACTTCCGCTGCATCATTTGCAAGCCAAAGTCCGATTGTACCAACGCCACAATACGCATCTACAATTTTCTCATTGCCTGTTAAAGCAGCGGCTTTTTTCGCTTCATTGTATAAAACAACCGTTTGTTCTGGATTCAACTGGAAGAATGCACGTGCTGATAATTCAAATGATAAATCACCAAGTGTTTCTTGAATTACTTCTTTTCCAGCCAATTTAAATGTTTTATCACCGAAAATAACAGATGTTTTACGCCAGTTTACATTTTGCATAATTGATTTAACAGCTGGCATCTGTTTTTGTACTTCTGCGATAAATTGCTCTTTATTTGGCAATTCTTCTTTTGTTGTAATAAGTGTAACTTGTACTTCCCCTGTTTGCACTGCAGTACGTGTCACAATTGTACGTACTAAACCTTTTTGCTTTTTCTCATTATAAATAGAAACATTTAACTTTTCTAATATACGTCTTACAACTTTTGTCGCTTCATTCGTTGCTTTATGTTGAATCATACAATGAGCAATATCAATTAACTGATGTGAGTTTTGTTTATACAGCCCTGTAATAACCTTTTCGTCTTTACGCCCCACTTGTAGTTGACTCTTATTACGATAATGCCATGGATTTTCCATGCCAAGCGTCGGACGAATTTTCTCTTCCAAACCGTTGTTCATATACTTCTGGAATGCTTGTACAACGATATCACGCTTTTGATTTAGTTGTTCTTTATAGTCTAAATGTTGCAATTGGCAACCGCCGCACTCCTCATATACTGGACACGGTGCTTTCACACGATGCGGTGAAGCTTTACGAACTTTTTTCACTTTCGCTTCAGCGAAGCCACGCTGAATTTTCGTTGTTTCTGCAACAACTTCTTCTCCTGGTAATGCCCCTGGAATGAAAACAACTTGTCTCTTAAAATAACCAACGCCTTCTCCGTTAATCCCAAGACGTTTAATTGTCACAGGAAACGTTTGACCAACTTCCAACTTACTCTCATGTTGCTTTTGTACCATTATTACACCTCTACTCTATACTTTTCCATAAATATAACGCTGCATAACTGCAGTATGGTTCACACTCTTGTTTCACTTTTTCTAAAAATGCATCATCAGGTTTATCATCTAATTGAAATATACCTTGCACTGCACGCTGAATCCCAATGTCCGCTTTCGGGAACATATTTTTCCGTCCAAGCCCAAACATTAAAAAGTTTTGCACTGTCCATGCACCAATTCCCCTAATTGGCAACAATTGTGCTGAAACTTCTTCTTCCGTCCCATTTTCTATACTCGCTAAATTTAATGTACCACTGACAATACTTCGACCTAATCCTACTATATATTCAGCCTTTCGCTGACTAAACTTCTGCTCTCTCAATTCTTCTATTGAAATATTTGCTACTATTTCCGGAGTGGGGAAAAAGAATACACCGTTCTTCTCTGTTCCATACCGTTTCACAAATTGTTCTGTTAACACAGTAGCAAATTTCAAATTTATTTGTTGGTGAATGATACAGCGAAGAAGACAAGCAAAATAATCAAATTCTAAAATAATTGGAGTATAAGCATATGTTTCAAATAGTGGACGTAATGATGTGTTTAAAAAATGATTTTGTATATCTTGAAACGGTTCATTCCAATGAAAAATGGCCCTCATTCGTTTCATGACTTTCTCTGGATCTCCTGTCTGACTAGAAATCCAAAACTGTGGATTTTGAACAGTACCAATCCCTTGTAAGCGAACAACAACCTGTTCCTCGTCTATACAAAGCGGGATATAAATAACTTTCTCATCTAATTGAATGACGTTAAGAGGATCAAAAGATAAACGTTTTAATACTTCTTCAAAATGATACGGATACTCTAACGTAACATGTTCGCTCCACATACGTTTCCCCATCCTTTTTACACATCATTATAGCATGAGAAAACCGTAAGCATACATGCTTACGGTTGATTGCTTTTTACTAAGTCATCTAGACTTTTAAAATGATACCCTTTCTCGCGCAAATCATCAATGATTTTCGCAAGTGCTTCTGCATTATCTTTTGATATTGCATGAAGTAATAAAATAGATCCTGGATGAATCATCGTCATAACATTATTATGCGCATATTGCCATCCTCTTTGCTGATCCACTTTCCAATCCAAAAATGCAAGTGACCAAAATACATTATAATAGCCCATTTCTTTCGTAAGAGCTAACGTTCTTTCACTAAATACACCGCGCGGAGGACGTACATATTTCACTTCTTTTTGCCCAGTTACTTTTTTAATTTCTTCCGTTACACTCGTTAATTCTTCACGAAGTTTCTCATCATTTACCGCTGTAAAATCAGGATGACTCCAAGAATGGTTTCCAATAATGTGTCCTTCATCCTTCATTCTTAACAATAAATCTTTTTGTGTTTTAATGTAATGCCCCGTTACAAAGAAAGTTGCTGGTACTTTTTTCTCTTTTAATACATCTAATATTTTCCCGGTGTATCCATTCTCATATCCATTATCAAATGTTAAATAAATATCTTTTTTCTTCGTATCTCCTAAATAAAACCCGCCATTTTTTTGTAGTAAATCTGTATATAACTTTCCTGCATCTGGTACTGTTTCATTTTTAGGACGCGGGATTCCCCAGTTATGTGGAGTATTTGTATAAGCCAGTGCTGAAACTGGAACAAGTGCCATCATAATTGAAAAAATGAGACCGATATATAACCATTTATATTTCATAAATAGTCTCCTTTCCATATATAATCGTACTTGTAGTTTCTGTTGCTACGCATTCTTTCATGCTGAACATGTTTTTCTATATATACCAAAAAAATGCATCTCGAATCATTCGAGATGCATTTTTTATTTACTTAAATACTGGCTCTTTAAAGCTAGCTAATTTTTCAAGTGATGTTTTATCAACATCTGCATGTAAGCTATTACCATGAGAGTCCATCGTTACAACTGCTTTAAACCCGTCGATACGTAAATGCCACATTGCTTCTGGAATACCAAATTGTAAGAAATCAACATCTTTCACTTCTTTAATACATTCAGCATAATATTGCGCTGCACCACCGATTGCGTTTAAATATACACCGCCGTGTTCTTCTAAAGCCGCTAATGTTTTCGCACCCATACCGCCTTTTCCAATGACAGCGCGAATACCGAATTTCTTCATAATATCGCCTTGGTACGGTTCTTCACGAATACTTGTCGTTGGACCTGCCGCTTTAATTTGCCAATTGTCATTTTCATCTTTCACAACAACTGGACCACAGTGGTAAATAATTTGTCCGTTTAAATCTACTGGACAATCATTATCCATTAAATGCTTATGGATTGCGTCACGACCTGTATACATCATGCCATTAATTGTTACAACATCACCAACGCGAAGTTCACGAATTTGCTCTTCTGTAATTGGTGCTTGTAATACAATCTCACGTTGCTCTGTTTTTTCTTGTACTTCATGCTGAAGTGTATCTTCCCCTTCTTGATATAACCAATCCATAATGTCTCCTGTTTCAGGATGGATTTTCACACCAAGGCGACGATATGCCCAGCAATTATACGCAACAGATACATAGAAACTAGCTGGCAAACGATTATAGACGCCAATTTTACAACCAAGTAAAGTTGTTTCTCCGCCAAATCCCATCGTACCAATGCCAAGCTTATTCGCATTTTCTAATACGTACTCTTCAAGATGTTGTAACTCTGGTACTGGATTGACATCATCTAATGTACGGAATAATTGATTTTTTGCTAATTCATAACCTGATGTGCGGTCTCCCCCGATACCAACACCAATTACACCAGCGCTACATCCTTGCCCTTGTGCTTGATATACTGCATGAAGAAGGCATTTACGAATCCCTTCTAAATCACGGCCAGCTCGTCCAAGTCCTTCTAGTTCACACGGTAAGCTATATTGAATATTTTTATTCTCACAGCCACCACCTTTTAGGATTAAACGTGCATCAATATAATCTTTTTCCCATTGTTCAAACTTAATCACCGGTGTACCTGGTCCTAAATTATTTCCACTATTATCTCCAAAAAGAGAATCAACAGAATTGGGACGAAGTTTACCATCTTTTGTCGCCCGCTCAAGCGCATTATAGATAGCTTCCTTCAACTTTAATTGATTCACACCAACTGGTGTATAAATTTTAAACGTTGGCATCCCTGTATCTTGGCAAATCGGCGAGATGTTATCATCAGCCATTTTAATATTATTTGTAATTGTGCCAAGTGCCATCGCAGAACGAGTCCCTGCATTTTCTCGCTCTTTCGCTTGTTGAATCGCACGACGAACATCTTTCGGTAAGTTCGTTGACGTTTCAACAATTAGTTGATACATGCTTTCTTGAAGCTTTTCCATTGTTACTTCCCCCTCAATTGTGAACGCTACCAAAACGTTATGAGCTGAAAATTCAATTGTTATGCTCTTTAGCTATTTATTTGTTTCACGCTATTAGAGCATAAATGAAATTTTTCACAACTTGATTATACCTCTTTTTCTATCGTCCTTCTATTACCCGAACAGAAAAAGGCTACCAAATTGGAATTGGTAGCCTTTTTAATATATTATTCGTCTTTTTTAAATTGCTCACATTTTAATTCTAATTCATCTAACATTGCAAGAAGACGATCTACATCTTCTAATTCTACTTCTTCAGGTTCAATTGTATCAATTACTTCAATGAACATATTTAAACGTTCTTTTAAATATACTAATTGTGTATCTTTATCTTGAATTGCTTTTCCCATGAAGGCACTCTCCTTTTAATTCGAGTTGCTTTTATTATACCGCAAAAACGATTGCTATGGGCATGAAATTTCATCAATTTTGTCACAGTCATCCACTATAATGTAAGCCCTCTCTCTTTTCATGCTAAAAAGTTTCACTTTATAAAAAGCACATATTCTTCTATTATAGAGAATGGACAAATTGTTATTTCAATAGTCAAAGGAGTATTTCATATGACGATATCACAAAAAATGAAGCCGATTACTCCTTCTTACGATCCATGGGAAGCGTATATGGACCTTGAAGAGTACGGCAAACTACTATTAACAAATGTTGAATTTACAACGACGACGTTATGCAATATGCGCTGTGAGCATTGCGCTGTTGGTTACACGTTACAGCCGAAAGACCCAAATCCGCTTCCGATGGATCTTTTATTAAAACGATTAGATGAGATTCCTCATTTACGTTCTTTAAGTATTACTGGCGGAGAACCTATGCTTTCCAAAAAATCCGTCGACAACTATGTAACACCACTCTTAAAATATGCCCATGAACGAGGCGTTCGCACTCAAATCAACTCTAACTTAACTATAGATTTAGCACGTTATGAACAGATTATTCCTTATTTAGACGTATTGCATATCTCTCATAACTGGGGAACAATTGATGACTTCGTTGAAGGCGGATTTGCAATGATGGAGCGTAAGCCTACTTACGAACAACGTGCAAAATTATTCGAAAGAATGATTACAAATAGTAAGGCTTTATCAGATGCAGGTGTACTTGTATCGGCCGAAACAATGCTAAACAAAAGAACTCTACCACATATTGAACATATTCACCGCCAAATCGTCGAAGAGATGGGCTGTAAACGTCATGAAGTTCATCCAATGTATCCAAGTGACTTCGCGAGTAATCTAGAAATTTTAACAAAAGCTGAAATTCGTGATGCGATTGAACATTTACTAGAAATTCGCGATGAAAATGTATGGATGCTATTTGGAACTTTACCTTTCTATGCTTGTAGCGATGACGAGCGAGACATTGCCACATTTAAAAAGTTACAAGAGAGCAAAAATGTAACTGTTCGTAACGATCCAGATGGTCGTTCACGCTTAAATGTAAATATTTTTGATGGCAATATTATCGTTACTGATTTTGGTGATGTTCCACTTCTAGGAAACATACAAACAAACACATTACAAGAAGCGTATGAAAAATGGAGCGCTTCAAAAACAGCAAAATCATTAAGCTGTCACTGTCCTGCAGTAAAATGTCTTGGACCAAATGTTCTTGTAAAAAACAGCTACTATCCGACAGAAGATTTCTTATCAAAAACAGCAAACATTACATTATAAAAAAACGTCAGCTCATAAGCTGACGTTTTTTCATGTTATTGCGAGTGGGAAGAAGAAATGAATTTAAAATACAAATGATCATGAATTGGAATAGCAGCTCCAATTCCTTGAGAAGTAATATTTTTCACAACAAGTCTTTTTTGATTTCCCTTTAATACAAGATACACTTCTCCAAATGTTACTTTTCCTTTTTCATTTACTGCTGGTGTATAAGCGTATAAATATCCGAGTTGACTCGGGCTAATATTATACACACGCTCATGCCCAGTACCATAACCAATGGTCGTTTTAAACGAAAGGGGTAATTGTACTTTTTCAAGTGCTTTGAGAAGCATCATTTTTTTCACATCTGCAGCATCTTTCATATCTGCTGTTAAATCGCCTTCAACCGTCTTTTGTGTTTCTTGCTTATAGCGAAGTGGATATAAACGGTCTCCTCCGCGATTATCATACACATTTCGATTCACTTGTTTATATTCCCAATTAATCGATGTGTCTACTGATTCATAACGTAAAGCCCATTGACCTAAATAAATTTTTGCCCGATACCCTACTGCAAGCGGCGCATTTGAAATTGTCGTTTCATTAAACATCCGAATTAAGTCTGGATTTTCAATTTTAATATTAGCCGTTTTCAATAGCTCTTGAGCAAATTTACTTGGTTGTAAACGTGGCAAATCTTGCGCATCATTTGGAAATGTATTGTCTTTTGAAATATTTAAAACAGATGAAGGCATTTTTGTTCCTACTGTTGTCTTTGCAAAACTCATGTTAGGAAATAATAAAATAAACGAGACCATAGTTGAAAGGCATATGCTGTATACTCGTTTCACCTGTCTGGCTCCTTCCTATGTAGGTATATATACTACTTCGTTTATTGTTTTCTCTGAGCGCAATTGTTATGCCTATTTTTCATAATAAATAAAAACCAATTCCCATAATGACATACGCCGCTAGTAAAGTGCCACCTTCAAACCAGTTTGTATCTCCATCATTGGAAATCGCAATCGTTAAGAAAACGGCTGTAATCATAGACACAAGTTCTGGTATGGTAAATACTAAAGGCATCCTTTGTGCGAAGAACATAGATAGCAATACTAATACAGGAGCAACAAACATAGCGATTTGTAATGTAGAGCCTATTGCAATTTCGACTGCAATATTTACTTTATTTTTATAAGCCATAATAATTGCAGACGCATGTTCCGCTGCATTCCCAACAATTGCAACGATAATAACCCCTATAAATAACTCTGACCAGCCAAATGACTTTGCAACAGTTTCAAAAGTATGCACGAGTGCCTCTGACACATAAGCTACTGCCAGTGTTGCTATCGCTAAAATAAGGAGCGCCTTCCCTTTCGACCACTCTGGCTCTTCTTCATGCGCTACTTCGTCACTTTTATGTTGATATACACCACGGTGCGTAACTAACTTAAATAGTAATGCAGCAAGGTACATGATAATCATAATAATAGAAACACCTATACTTAATTGATACGTCTTGCCAGCGTCCATCTTCATTGAAAAGATCTCTGGAATAACAAAGGCCACAACAACAGCAAATATTAATAAAGCTGAATTATGCCTTGCATCATATACATTAAAACTTTGTCTTTTGTATTTAAGACCTCCAACAAAGAAAGATAACCCTCCTACTAATAATAAATTTCCAAGTACAGAACCCGTTAAAGAAGCTAACACCACTTCAATTAACCCTGCTTGAAGTGCAAAAATTGAAATGATAAGTTCAACAGCATTACCGAAAGTAGCATTTAATAACCCGCCTATTCTAGGACCAGAAACAATTGCTAAACTCTCTGTTGCTCTCCCCATAAAACCAGCTAATGCGATAATCGTAATACAATACACAGCAAACATAATTGTTTCTGGCCAATGAAGTGTTTTTCCAAGCACAGACAGTGGTACACCTATAAGCGCTACTATAAGAAATATTTTATTAAACATGCTTTTTCATCCTTCCATCGTATGTATTTCTCCTCAATATTATTATTATTATTCTCCTAACTTGTCCGATTTCATCACAATTACGTTTAAAAAATCGGATTGAAGAAAACAGTATGAAAGATATTTAAATTATCTTGTTTAAACAGACAGAATTATAAATTGTGAAAAGGGGTTAAAATTATGCACTTAAAAGAAAAAATCGCAACTATTATTCAAGGTCAACGTACTGGTATATTATCTACAGTACGAAATGAGAAACCTCATAGCGCCTTTATGATGTTTTTCCATGAAGATTTTGTACTGTATGTTGCAACAGATCGACAATCAAAAAAGATAACAGATATTGAACAAAATCCTAATGTCCATGTACTACTCGGACGAGAAGGGAAAAAATTAGATGAAGATTATATTGAAGTTGAAGGATTGGCTTCAATCGAGGAAGACTCGACATTAAAAAACAAGTTTTGGAATAATAGCTTAAAACGTTGGTTACTCGGCCCTGAAGACCCTAATTACGTACTGATCAAAATCAATCCCGACACAATTTATTACATCGATGGTGCCGGTACGACGGAGCCTGAGTTTTTACGACTATAAAATAAAACAAGCCCCCTTAGGTGGGCTTGTTTTGTCGAAAAGTTCTTTTGAAAAAAACAATAAAATAGGTGGAACTTTCTAAAGATTCTGTTATATAATAGAAGTAACTTAAATAAACTGTATTAAAACAGATTGAGAGGAGAAATAAAATTGATGAAGAGAGAAGAACGCAAAAACATGATTGAGTTTATTGAAAAGAAAAAAGGGATTGAGCGTGACGAATTACTGTTTATGACAGACGATGAAGTAGAACATATTTATAATGTAACGTACTTTTTATATGAGGAAATTGCAGAGTAGTATAATAACCCCCACCTTATTAAAAATATAAGGTGGGGGTTATTTCGTTATTTAGCCCACTATTTACAGACAGTAAAACTCCCACCTTAAAATTCAGGTGGAGCAAGAAGTTAAGTTGAAGTCGTGCTTCCTATAAACCTCAATTGCTTCAACCTTATACATGAGAATCATTTTCATGTATAATAATGTAAGATTGGAGGAATTTTACTATGAGTTCGTGGCTCTTATTTGCCCTATTATCAGCAATTGCTGCTGCCCTTGTATCGATTTTTGGAAAGTTTGGTTTAGACGGCATCGATGCAAACGTTGCAACAACAATTCGATCTATTATTATGGCATTATTTATGATAGGCGTTATTATCATACAAGGTAAATTTCAAAATATCGGCGACGTACTGCTAAATAAAAAAGCACTGCTATTTATCACATTAAGTGGGGTTGCAGGTGCTTCGTCATGGCTATTTTATTTTCTTGCCCTCAAAACAGGAAAGGTTTCACAAGTAGCTCCTGTCGATAAATTAAGCGTCGTATTTTCTATCATTCTCGCTATGATTATCCTCGGTGAAAAGTTAAACTTTATGACCGGTGTTGGTGTAGTCTTTATTACAGCTGGTGTATTATTTATTGCTTTCAGCTAAAAAACCGCTATTAGCGGTTTTTCTTTTTCTTTATGTACAACCATACAACACATGTAACAACTGCTGAAATTAATAAAATCCATATTCCATAATGATGTAAACTATACTCAACGAAGCGCCACTTCTCGCCTAACTTCCAGCCAAGCCCAATAAAAACACTTATCCAAATGAGCGCACCACCGTAAGCGTATAAACAAAAACGCCAAAGTGTCAAATTTGATACCCCAGCAAAATATGCTGTTAAATGACGTACTCCCGGTATAAAATAACCAATCATTAAAAGAAATGGCCCATATTTTTCAAATAAAATATGTGTTTTTTCAATGTGATGTTCTTTAATTCTAATTTTCGGCCCATATTTCTTTAAAACAGGGAGCCCAAGTTTTAAACCTAATATGTAGCTTAACGTGATCCCTAACATCGCACCAGCCATCCCACTTAAAAAAGCAGCAGTTCCTGACATAACTCCTTTTGAAACATTATAACCAACAAAGGTCAATAAAAACTCGTCTGGTATCGGTAATCCGACAATCCCACCAGCCAAAGCTATAACAATTCCAAAATAGCCATAATGCGCGATTAACTCGCCAATATGTTGTTCCATTCGGAAGACACATCCTATGCACGATCGTTATTCCACATTGTACCCTTTCTATCTTTAAGGCAAACATGGTATACATATTCACTATACATTGTTTTTATAATGAACTCTACTTCTATTCTTTCCTTTAACAGAGATAAAGTGAAACTTTAATCAGTGGGAGTTTTGTTCATCCTCTACTAATTATTAACCTATGCCAATCTTGCTTCTACAGACATCCCGACTCCCACATAACTCACTTACATTTACCAATTTTGAGATTAGATTCTTACTGCACGCAAATGACCCGATAAAAAATAAAAATTCATATGCGTGTTTTTTTGTTACAATAAAGGAAAGTTACTTTTCGCAACGGTTTAACTCTCAAGAAAAATGATATATCTAGCAAAAACATAGTTTGGTCTATATAATGCAACTTCTACCTATTAAAAGAACATACACCCTTTTACATACAACATCATTTTTCTAAATTATACAGGGGGGAACGAACATGACCATTGAAAATCAATTTATTCAAAAAGTTTACTATAAAACATTTTTAACAGAAGAAACTTCTACTCCTGCATCGAAAGTACTCGGTGAAGCATATATAAATGAATCTAAAAATGAATTCTCCAACATTTCTAATATTCGATTTGCTCAAGGTGAATTTTATTATCAAAATAAAGATTTTGAAGCAGCTATATTTAAATGGGAAAAAGTAAATAATGCTCTTGCACTTTGGGCGACAAAAAATATTGCAGATGCTTATTTTGAACTAGGATTCTTATCAAAGGCAGAAGAAATTTATCAATCTATTCAAACGGAAGATACAACTCTTACGATGGAGGTTTCCTTACAACTTCTTTCTCTTTATATCGAACAAGATCGTTTAGGACTCGCTTTTAAGACGATTAGTGAAGCTGTTGCATTCCAACCGGATTACCCAAATATTACTGCAATTGCACGTTCTTTCTATGAAAAACAAGAAGATTGGAACAACGCTATCGAACTAGCTGTTCAAGAAGGTATTCGAACACAATCTTTACACTGGTTTGATACGTTAATAAATTACATAAACAAAGGATTTACAAAAAATATTAAGCCTGAATATTTCTATGAGTCTTTAAAAGCTCTATATGCTGTTGATCAAGCCCAATTTAAAGAACTTGTTATTGCTCTTTGGAATAGCTATCAACATGAATCCTTATACCTTCCTTGGATTCAAAGTATTAATCATTTATTCTTGCATATTGAAACAGACAATAATGACGATTGGAATGAAATTTGTACTCGCTATCAAGAAACATACTTTGCATTAATTACCGGAAATCACTTTATGCATGAATTAAACGGACTTGTACCAAATTTATTAACAAATTGGTTCAGTTTAACAAAAGCAAAAGATTCTCTAGTTGTCTCTGCAGCAGTGTTAGCATGGAATGAAGTCTCACCTACAACTTTAGAATCATTACTTGTAAAAAGTGCTGGTTCCTTACTTTCTAATACATCAGCTGAAGCAGATGTAAATATGGAAACAGTTTCTCATTTATTCGAAACAATCGCTGTATGGGCTGAGAAAAATGATGTAGATTTAAGTCATCAATTTACGCTACTCGTCCATGAACTATGTGATTTAAATGTCACACCACTACTAATAGCTGGAACTAGCGACCATGATAAAACATCATTTGTTAATTCAATATTGGGAGAGAACATCTTAACTGAAACTTTAACAACTCCTATTCTATTTAAAGACGCTAGTCAAACTGAAATTACAGAATTTACCGAGTTAGATATACGAAATATCTCTAACCTTGATGAATTCCATCAAATAACGTCTACATCTGCTCAGTCAGAACTTGAGAAAAAATGTATAGAAATTAAGCTACCAAGTAGGTTTTTAAGAAAAAATAAGTTTACATTTCTTATTACACCATCCATTCAAGAACAATTGGATAAAAACAATGCATACTTTGAATACTTACAAGCAGCAGATAGCCTTGTTTACGTATTAAATTCTTCTTCACCATTGCATAGTGAAGAAATTGATACGTTAATTTATTTACGTGAACAAGTACCAAACTTACAAATTCACTTCGTATTACATACAAATAATACGACTACTAATGAAAAACTAATTAATAAACTTAAAGCACATTTTCCAGATGCACAATTCTTCCCATACTCTCCTTCGCAAGAGAGTAGCCAGCAACTTGGAGATGTAACAGAATCTATTCTCTCTAATCTTGCAAAACGCGATATAGAAAAAGAACGTATAGAAAAGCTAATATGGTTTACGCAAAAGACAATTGCTTATCTCATAAATGAACGTGTGGAATTAGAAAATACATTAGTAAAATCCGTACGCTGGAATAAACACATCTCAGTGAAACTTACTGGATTTATTAATAACCTTACTGCTCTTGAAAAAGATAAAATTCGCTCTATTACCGAATCCTATCTTTTAATGAAAGAAGAAATTACACGAGATATACATTCTCAAATCCCTGAATTATTACAGAGCTGCTCTGATCTTGTTCAAGAAGATAGTGATTTCAAACTAGTTCATGAAGAATTAAATGCTGCAATGAATGAACGAGTTCAAAAGCATGTACAACAGGTACTTCTTCCTAAATTTACTGGTTCTATTCAAGAATGGATTGAAACAGCACATAATGAATTTATTCAAGCTCAAGCTTATTTAGATGAAATGAGTGAAACATTTAATAAATTATATAAAGAAGAACGTATGAAACTTCCTTGCGATTTCAAATTATTAGATGATTGGAATCGAGATGTTGTACGAATGACAAATCGAATTACAGTAACGAACATCAATATTTTATTACGCTTTACACCGACACAGTTTTTCTTAAAAAGTGCCGGAAAATTATTTGGTAATATGCAAAAAAACCAATCTATGCTCGCCAACAAATATAAACAATATATTGAAACAGAAGACTATACAGAAATTGCTCACACAATTTCAAAACAATTCTTCCTTCAATTTGAAGTATTTGAAGGTGCATTAGAACGTGATATCATGATGTTCTTCAAAGATCCACTTAACATATTGAAACAAAATGTAGATGCAGCTCAACTTGAGATAAAGGAAGACGAGCAAACATTAGCAACGCTAAGAAGCAATCCAGAAACATATCATGATCCTTTGGCGTTATTTAAACTACAATTGCTACAACATAAATTCGTTTTAAGTACTACAAAGAAATATGAAGATACCTTTGTATCTAACGAATCTCCTACTGTTTAACAAAAAAACCAAGCAAACTAAAATTTGCTTGGTTTTTTTACTTTATTATTTTCATATGTTCAAACGGATAATAAACGCCTGCTAACTTTCCTAACACATCTTCTCTATCAATAAAACCTAAACCATTTCTACTATCTTTACTTATTAAGCGATTATCTCCCATAACAAAAATCTTATTTTTAGGAACTGTAATCGGTCCAAAGTCCTCTGTTAAATTCATAAGTTTTTTTTCTGCTTGTTTTTTATTACTATCCAAATACTCTTCATCTTCCACTTCAGAATTTACATATAATTGATCATTTCTCATCTCAATTATATCTCCAGGCAATCCAATCACTCTTTTGACATAAAAATTATCTGTTTTCACAACAATAATGTCTTCTCTCCCATAGCTTTCAAATTGTTTTGCTAACTTATTAACAATCACCTTATCTCCATCTTTCAACGTTGGCCTCATAGATGCTCCTTTTACAGTCGTAGGGAAAAACACAAAAATTTTCGCCAAAAACACCAATAAACATGCAATTGCAATAGTTCCAAAGAATTCACGCCAACGTTTTTTCTTTTGCATCATTTCACCATCTCATCATCTTTTTACTTTTATTATAAATAATACAACTGATGATTTTCTACAAAATTATTAATTGTAAAATTATAAATTTTAAAATAATAATAATACTGATCAAATTAAACAAGCAAAAAAGATACCCTCAAAATAGTCTATCCACTATTTTGAGAGTATCTTTTTATAATCCCACATATACAATACACATTTGAGCAGCTACATATGTAAACCAAATCCAAAGTGGCTCATACTTCAATTTACGCCCTCCGATATCTGTCACGCCAATAATGAAATCAGAAATCACAAACAGTAAACCACCAAACGCTGGTATCCACCATATTCCTGTATTTTCATAATATAAGGCGAATGCAAAGCAAGCCATTCCTCCAACCCACAATCCGTAAATTAGAGCTCCTATCGTAAACAATTTATCCTGTTTATCATTTCGGATAAAGAAGAACCATCCTACAATTAGAAAGAGCCCATATACGAGTAAGCCAATCCAAAAACCATTCCACGAAATTCCTGTTTGCAAAAATGCTTTTACATAAAAACAATGAGCAAGAGCGAAAGTAACCATCCCACCAATTAACCTGTGACCAATTGGAATCAGCCCAGCCATAAACAAATCTCCCACAGTGGATAAAGTCATACCAAGTGCAACCCACGTACTATACTCTACAGATGGATCTTGTACCCATATCCAAATTGCACTACCTGTTAAAGAAAAACTAAGAATAAGACGGATTGCTAAAGGTAACGGCATATTATCTTTTGTTCTTTTTGTCTGCCGTATTGCATAAATTGCACCAATTAAAAAAAGAAGTATTTGCCCAATTAACAACACGTAAAGTAGATTCATAATATGTTCTCCTCAATAAATGCTTTTTGTATCTTTTTTCGTTACACTTAGTCTATTATCCTTTTTCTACAAAAAAAAAGAAGAACAGTACTGTTCTTCCATTGTAATCGCTTTTCTGCTCTCTATGCCACTTGTTTTTCTTGCTCCATTTTTTGCTTAGCTGGCGTTCGATTTACCACAATAATTCCCGCGGCTACACACGCTAAACCGAATAGCACAAATGAATGAATTGCTTCACCTAAAATCATGCTCGATAATAATACACCAAATACGGGTATAAAGAACATATACATAGATACTTTTCCAACCTTGTTGTATTTCATAATTGTATTCCAAATGCAAAAACCAGCTGCAGATAAGAAAGATAAATAAATCAGCATAAGTAGTGCATGTAGACTAAATGTAAATGGCATTACTCCAACTTGTAAAGCCCCTATACATAATAATCCTATAGAACCAAACATCATTTGGTATGCTGTCATATAGCCAACATCTAATGTTTTACTACCTTCTTTTGCTAATATGTTTCCATATGAATACAGCATTGCTGCACTAAGAAGTAACAAGCTTCCGATTCCAAAATGAAATGATAAGCTACCATCACTCGGCACATTTACTAAAATGACGCCACAAAAACCAATCGATACCCCAATTATTTTTCTCATATTGAGGGCATCATCTTTATATAAAAAATGGGCGAGTAAAATTTGAAAGAATGATGATGTCCCTGAAATGATAGCTCCTTCAATTCCCGAACTATAACTCATTCCAATATAAAAACAGATATATTGAAGAAACGTTTGGAATAAACCAATTTGTATTAACTGTTTCCCCGTTCCTTTTTTGAAGCTCATATCTTTTCCTAACATTTTAAAGAATAATAAGAGCATGACTCCAGATAAAAGGAAACGATAACCGGCAAATAATATTTGCTCTCCAACTTCTTGTGGTTGAATTCCAAGTTCAACATAACTTAATTTAATAAAAGGAAATGCGCTTCCCCATAAAAAAGTTGCTACTATCGCAGCAATAAATACGCCAATCGGATGGGTAAAAAATTTCTCTGTCTTCACTTGTTGTCTTCCTTTCCGATCTTTTATGAACAATATTCATATATACCAGAGGAATTGCGAAAACACAAGTTTTCCGTTTATACTTGAAACAAAACCGTACCATCTCATAAAAACATATGATATACTATAGAATAATTACAACATAATAACTATTAAAAACAGATTCAACAGAAATGCTGCTATCCATTATGGATGGCAGCTTTCGTCGTTTTATAGGGGTTTCGATTTTGATTATTTTTCTCAATAAGAATTCGGAAGGAGCGAGTAGTAATGAACTCAGAAGTAAAAACGTTACACGCAAAAGAAACAATTTCACATCCCTCTCTATGGGACACATTAAAAAAACATTATGAACTTGTATTTGCAGTAGCATCTGGTATTTTTATTTTAGTTGGTTGGTTATTCACAAAGAACGATGCAATGAATGTAGGTATTACTTGCTATATCCTTGCTTATATAGTTGGTGGATATGCAAAAGCGAAAGAAGGAATTGAAGATACGATTGAAGAAAAAGAGCTAAATGTTGAAATGCTAATGCTCTTTGCAGCTATTGGCGCTGCAATTATTGGCTACTGGGCAGAAGGGGCTATTTTAATCTTCATCTTTGCGCTCAGCGGTGCTATGGAATCTTATACGTTAAGTAAGAGCCAAAAAGAAATTTCCGCTCTTCTTGACTTACAACCTGAAGAAGCATTACGTATTTCCACCGGAACTGAGGAACGTGTTCCTGTTGGAGAGTTACAAATTAACGACATTATTTTAATTAAACCAGGTGAACGTGTTCCTGCTGACGGTACAATTCATAACGGTGAAACAAATATCGATGAGGCAGCAATCACAGGAGAACCTATTCCAAATGAGAAAAGACATGGCGATGAAGTATTTGCCGGTACTGTAAATTTACGTGGTGCTATCGAAGTTAAAATTACGAAGCCGAGCGATCAAACATTATTCCAAAAGATTATCCGTCTCGTCCAAAGTGCACAAAGTGAAAAATCACCATCACAACTATTCATCGAAAAGTTTGAAGGAACATACGTAAAAGGTGTACTACTCGTTGTTGCGCTTATGATGTTCGTTCCTCATTTCTTACTTGACTGGAGCTGGAATGAAACGTTTTATCGCGCTATGATCTTACTTGTAGTCGCATCTCCTTGTGCACTCGTTGCTGCCATTACACCAGCAACGTTATCTGCAATTTCTAACGGAGCGAGAAATGGGATTCTCTTTAAAGGTGGCGTACATTTAGAACGTCTCGCTTCAGTAAAAGCAATCGCCTTTGATAAAACAGGTACATTAACGGAAGGTAAACCTACCGTAACAGATGTATATGTTCGAGAAAATATAACAGAAAAAGAAGTACTTTCTATTACAGCATCCATTGAAAGTCACTCTACACATCCTTTAGCTGAATCTATTGTTAAATATGCACAACATGCGTACGACATTACATTAAAAAAACCAGAAAAGGTTGAAGATGTAACTGGTTTTGGGCTAAAAGGAATATTGGAAAACACTGCTTATAAAATAGGTAAAGCTGATTTTATCGGTGAAGAAACCAAAACATTTCATAATGGTATTTCTGCCTCACTTGAAAAGGAAGGTAAAACTGTCGTTTATATTAGTGATGAAGGAGGCATTCTTGGACTTATCGCTTTAAAAGATACGCTTCGCCAAGAAACAATAGTTGCTATTCGTGAATTGCAAAGCATTGGTGTCGAAGCAATTATGATTACTGGCGATAATGAAGAAACGGCAAAAGCTATTGCCTCTGAAAGTAATATAAAAGAATATTACGCATCATGTTTACCAGAAACAAAAGTTGAAACGATTAAAAAGTTAAAAGAAAAATACGGTACAGTAGCAATGGTCGGAGACGGTATAAATGATGCACCTGCACTAGCTACTGCTAGCATTGGTGTCGCAATGGGAGAAGGAACAGATGTAGCTTTAGAAACTGCGGATGTTGTACTGATGAAAAACGAACTATCTCGTCTTTCTCAAGCGATCCGTCTATCAAAACGAATGAACCGTATTGTGAAGCAAAACGTAATCTTTTCGCTAGCCGTTATTGCCATGCTAATTTGTTCAAACTTCTTGCAATTTTTAGCTCTTCCATTCGGTGTTATTGGCCATGAAGGAAGTACGATTCTTGTCATTTTGAATGGCTTACGATTATTAAAAGGAAGCAAATAAAGTGAAACTTTAATCAGCCCTCACCAATCGGACTTTTATGGGCAGCCCGACCCCCACCTAACTTCTTTGCTTTCGCTGAATTTTGAGGTGGGGGTCTTACTGCCCATTAAAAAAAACGGGTCCCTCATAGAGGACCCGTTTTTTTTAATGGTAGCTATTATGTCCGTTCGCACTACTACTCGTTTTATGCTTAGGATGCGAACTGCTCTTTTGTTTATTGTTATTTTTATTGTTGTGATTCTTTTTATTATTACTCATGAAATATCCCCCCTATTCCCTATTATTATGGAACAAGAGGTCATTTTTCATTACGGGAATTATTGTCACCCGTTCTATAATGATGGAGTAAACCATTAATTTCACCGCCAAGTAAAATTACCCATCCAGTTAAGTAAAACCATAACATTAAAATAATAATACCACCGAGACCACCATATGTATTGGCGTAATTCGCAAACTTATCTACATAATAAGCAAATGAGTACGATACCACAATCCATCCTACAGTAGCAAATAACGCCCCTGAAATAACTTCTCTTCTTTTTAACTTTCGATCTGGGGCAAATGTATATAAGAAACTAAACAAAGCAAATAGCACGAAGAAACTCGCTACTAATCGTGTAATGCTCCATACGAAAGAAAAACTATCTGATAAACCGAGTGCTTTAAACACTGCTGCTCCAATAACTTGTCCGAATACCGGAACAATTAACGCAAAGACAATCATAAAAATAATAGCTAATGTAAACACAATTGATAACGCTCTTGTTGTAATAAAAGAACGTGTTTCTTTCACGTCATAAGCGCGGTTAAAAGCATTCATAACCGCATTAACACCATTTGAGGCAAACCATAACATGGATAATAAACCAAATGATAATAAACCACCATTTTGCTGGTTTACAACTTTATCTACATTTACCTCAATTAAGTTCATTGCATCATCTGGTACATAAACCTCTAATAAACTAAGCACATCCTCTGTTTGAATGGGAATAAATCCAAGAAGCGTAATTAAGAAAACGAGCCCAGGAAAAATCGCAAGCAAGAAGAAATAAGCGAGCTGTGCTGCCAAGCCCGCTACATCATCGCGCATCGTCCGGTCATATAAATCTTTACCAAACGAATAAGTACGATTTCTTCTCACCTTTTCTAAAATTTTTCTCATATATGTTTAAACGCTTTTCTTCTCTTCTTTATCTTGCTTTAACTCAATGTACGCTTCAGTTTTTTTTTCCACTGCATTTGAGTCTTTCATAAATAATTCACGCGCTTCTTTCATACCACCATCTTCAGCAACTACTGGCTCTTCTTCTGCTTTTAGCTCATCTACCTTTGGAGATACAGCTTGAATTTCAATCGTTTCTGGCTTTTCTTCTGGCTCAACTTTTTTCTTACTAAAAATTTCTTTCGTTTCTTTTAACGTCTCTACAACAGATGGCGTTAATTTTTTAATTTCTGCTACTTTCGCTTTTACCACATTGAAATCAGCAAGTTCGCGTCCTTTATCTGTAACAGTTTGCACTTTTTCTTTAATCTTTGCATTTTCACCAATTTCAATCATCTTTGTTTTTGCTTTTTCTGCTGTATTTTTTACTTTTTCACGGTTTTCTTTCTTTAACATGGATACAGCTACACCTGCCGCTACACCAATCGCAATGTTTCGAGCAATATTATTTTTCTTTGCCATATTCCTTCACCCTTTCATTTCTTATGTTAGAAAGTATTTCTTTCTAAGCTTCCTCATATTCCTTGTTCATTTCGAATGAAAGCTAATAGCTTTGCACACCCTTCTGTTACAAGGTCATATACTTCTTGGAAATTCCCTGTATAGTAAGGGTCAGGAACGTCTGTCCAGCCACCGTCTGGAACAAAGTCGGACAGCCTACCAATATAGCCTCCAGTTTTACCTAAACTTTTTAAATCTGCTATATTCTTGTTGTCCATGGCAATAATATAATCAAACTTTGTTAAGTCTTCTTTTTCTACTTGCCTTGCTTTAATTCCTTCAAAAGTGACTGCATTTTCTTTTAAAATTTTTTGTGTTCCTTTATGTGGCGGATGGCCAACATGCCAATCTCCAGTTCCTGCAGAATCAATGACAATTTTCTCTTTAAGTCCCTCTTTTACGACAAGATCTCGAAAAATCGCTTCTGCCATCGGAGAACGGCAAATGTTCCCAAGACAAACAAACAATACTTGAACCATATTTTTGTTTCTTCCTTTCTTGGTGCATTTGTTTATATATACTTATAGTATAAACAACCAATTAGTGAATATAAAGGAAATCCCTACTAATTTAATGGGATTGAAAAGATTCATTAACGAAAATGATAAAAAATGTTAAGATAGCCTTATGTTATTTTAAAGGGGGACACTTCGGTGGATTTATCCGTAAAGTCAGAAGAAAACGTTGAATATATGGTCGAAGCTATTAAAGAAAAATTACGTATGGTTAATGCTGGAGCGATGAGAGCTGCTAGTTTTAACGAAGAAATGTACGAAGATTTACGTGACATTTATGATCATGTTATGAAACGTGAAACATTCAGCATTAGTGAAATGCAAGCTATTACAGAAGAATTAGGTACATTAATTAAAAAGTAAAAAAGCCTCTCTTATATGAGGCTCTTTTTTATTTCCAACAAATTCATGACAACTCATCTCTTTCCCTCAACCAACTGTAAAATATTGTACAATAGAAGTAGAACCTCATCTTAGATTTTTTCTCCATACATACTACTCACAAATAATAGCAACACTACCATTGCTAACTGTTTTTACTGGAGGTGCTTACTTATGAGCAATTGGTACAGTAAGACGAAAAATCAAATATTAATTGACCTAGAAACAAACGAACAACACGGTTTAACAGATGAGATTGTAAGTGAACGTTTAAAGCAATACGGTTCTAATGAATTAGCTACAAAACAAAAACGCACTTTATGGCAGCGTATTTTCGCCCAAATTAATGACGTCCTCGTATATGTCCTTATTATTGCTGCCCTTATTTCTGCCTTTGTAGGTGAATGGGCGGATGCCAGTATTATCGCGCTCGTTGTAGTTTTAAATGCTGTTATCGGTGTTGTCCAAGAATCGAAAGCAGAACAAGCTTTAGAGGCATTGAAAAAGATGGCAACACCTAAAGCTATCGTCAAGAGAAATGGTGAACTAAAAGAAATTCCATCTGAGCACGTCGTTCCAGGGGATATCGTTATGCTCGACGCTGGACGATATATCCCATGCGATTTACGCCTTATCGAAACCGCAAATTTAAAAGTTGAAGAATCTGCTCTAACTGGTGAATCTGTCCCTGTTGATAAAGATGCAATCTACCACCCTTCCATGCAAAGTGATGAGCAAGTACCACTCGGCGACCAAAAAAACATGGCATTTATGTCTACTCTTGTAACATACGGAAGAGGCGTCGGTGTTGCTGTTGAAACTGGGATGAACTCACAAATTGGTAAGATTGCTACCCTTTTACATGAAGCAGACGATGATATGACACCACTTCAAAAAAGCTTAGCACAAGTTGGAAAATATTTAGGCTTTGTCGCTGTAGCTATTTGTATCGTTATGTTTCTCATCGGTTTTTTACAAGGCCGGGATACATTAGAAATGTTTATGACTGCTATTAGTTTAGCTGTTGCAGCTATTCCAGAAGGCTTGCCAGCTATCGTTTCCATCGTTCTTGCAATTGGTGTGCAACGTATGATTAAACAAAACGTTATCATTCGGAAACTACCAGCTGTTGAAGCCCTCGGTTCTGTCACAATTATTTGTTCAGATAAAACAGGTACGTTAACGCAAAATAAAATGACCGTTACTCACTTTTATAGTGATAACACATACGATCGCTTAGAAAGTTTAAATGTAAATAATGATGCGCAACGTCTATTGTTAGAAAATATGGTGCTATGTAATGATGCGTCTTACAATAACGAATCACAAACGGGAGACCCGACTGAAATTGCACTTCTCGTTGCTGGAACCACTTTTAACATGCAAAAAGATCATTTAGAAAAAATACATGAACGTGTTAACGAAGTACCTTTTGATTCAGATCGTAAAATGATGTCAACCGTACATATGTACAATGAAAGTTACTATAGCATGACGAAAGGCGCTATTGATAAACTCTTACCTCGATGTACCCATATTTTTAAAAAAGGCAAAATCGAGATTTTAACTGATTCTGATAAAAATCAAATATTAGAAGCTGCCGGATCAATGTCTCAAGAAGCTTTAAGAGTACTTTCATTCGCATTTAAACAATACGATTCAAACGATGTGGATATAAATCATCTTGAAGAAAATCTTATCTTTATTGGTCTTGTCGGTATGATTGATCCACCACGAACTGAAGTGAAAGATTCAATTAAAGAATGTAAAAAAGCCGGTATTCGCACAGTTATGATTACTGGTGACCATAAAGATACCGCCTTTGCAATTGCCAAAGAACTTGGCATTGCTGAAGAAATATCGGAAATTATGATTGGAACTGAATTAGATAACATTTCTGATACAGAACTAGCTAACAAAATTAATCATTTAAATGTATTCGCTAGAGTCTCTCCAGAGCATAAAGTGAAAATTGTAAAGGCATTACGCGCAAAAGGAAATATCGTTTCTATGACTGGTGATGGTGTCAATGATGCACCATCTTTAAAGCAAGCTGATGTTGGCGTAGCGATGGGCATTACAGGAACAGACGTTGCAAAAGGGGCAGCAGATGTCGTGTTAACAGATGATAATTTCTCATCTATCGTGAAAGCCGTTGAAGAAGGTAGAAATATTTATCGCAACATAAAAAAATCAATTCTCTTCCTACTCTCTTGTAACTTCGGAGAAATTATCGCTTTATTTTTAGCCATTTTACTCGGCTGGGCGACACCACTACGACCTATTCACATTTTGTGGGTGAATTTAATTACAGATACACTGCCTGCATTATCACTTGGGGTTGATCCTGAAGACCCAGATGTGATGAAGGAAAAACCACGACATGCGAAAGAAAGCTTATTTAGCGGCAGCGTTCCTTTCCTAATTTTCAATGGAGTTGTCATTGGACTTTTAACGCTAATAGCTTTTATCGCCGGAGCAAAATTCTATACTGGAGATACAAATTTATTCCCTCTTTTCCCAGAGCAAATTGATGACGATGCTCTATTACATGCTCAAACGATGGCATTTGTCGTTCTTAGTTTTTCTCAGCTCGTTCATTCATTTAACTTGCGTTCAAGAACAAAATCGATTTTTTCAATTGGGATCTTTACAAATAAATATTTAGTCTTCTCCCTCCTTATCGGTGTTCTTATGCAAGTTTGTATCATCTCCATCCCGCCCCTTGCAAATATATTCGGTGTACATGCATTAACGATGCGAGATTGGGGATTTGTTCTCTTATTAAGTATCATTCCGCTTGTTGTGAATGAAATCATTAAATTAGTGAAGAAAAACTAAAAGGCAATGAGGACTATTCCTCATTGCCTTTTCATTTACCCTTGTAATTCTTTTTTGATATTCTCTGTTAATGTAGCCATACGCTTACGGCTTTCTTCACGCTCACGTTTGTTTTGCTCTTCAATTTGTTGTGTTTCTTGCATACCTCTTGAAATAATGTTCCAAGTTTCCTCAAGTGTTTCCATCTTAATACTAGAAGAACCCGATAATCTCGCTACTTCTACACTTTGCGTTGCGATATTTTGTGCATTTTTCTTAAGTAATTCATTTGTACGGCGATCAAGTTCAGCCATAGAATCTGCAACAAGCTTTTGACGTTTGGCATTTACCGCTTGAATGATACCATTTTTAAAGATAGGAATCGTCGTAATAAATGCTGTATTGATTTTACCAATTAATTTATTATTACCACGTTGAATCATACGAATTTGTGGTGCTGTAAGTAACGCAACCATACGAGCTTTTTCTAAATCATCAATACGTTGCTCTAAAATTTCAACCGAGTTTTTAAGCGACTCTAATTCAATACCTGCTAATTGATCATTATTACGCACGCGCTCTTCATACATCGGAACTAACTCTGTATTTAAACGCTCTAACAACATTTCTCCTGCTACTACGTATTTTTCTAAGTCTAAATAATATTTTAAGTTTTGCTCATATAAACCATCTAACGTACCAATTGATTTTTTCATTTCATCTTGATACTTCGTAATTTCGACATACACTTTATCAATTTCACGGCCCATCGTTTGATACTTGCTAAAGATTTGTTCAATCATTTTATCCGCTTTTTTGAACATACGTGAGAAGAAACCACTTTTCTCTTCCGCAAAGTCTTTACTATCAAATCTGTCCATAATTTTACCAAGTTGCTTTAACAATTCACCAGAATCTTCTATTTTTGATAATGACATTGTATGTAAAATTTGATCAGCAAAACGTGAAATTTCCATAGAAGGTTCTTTTCCAAGTTCAATTAATTCCAGTTGGTCTTTAATATCTACTGCATTATAAATACGTTGCACATCTGCATCTTGTCTAAGTTGCAAGCGAACATCTTGTGCGGTTTGCTCATTCAATTCAGTTTTCGAATCTAGTACGACTGGGTTATTCATATGGTATTCTCCCTTTCCTTATAAAAATGGACGAAATAGTCCTTTTATTGTTTGTGATAAATTTTTATAGGCTGATGAACCATGAAACTCAAGATCGAAATTAACTTCTTCAAGCCAATGAGAATCAAATGCTCCCGCTTCAACATACGGTTCAATATCGTTTCTTCCTGTTGGATTGAAGTGGAATACATCTACTCCTATTTGATTTAAAAATAGTAATAAAACAGCGTCAGAACGAGTTAATTCTCCACTCTTCTCATTATTAAATATAACAATTTTTGGTACATCTTGTGAATAATCAAATTTCTCAAGCTGTTCTAAAATATTCGGTGGTATTTGAGAAAGTTGTGCGAAAACATATAGCGCTACATCTTGTTTCGTCTCTTTTGCAATTGGTTTACACATTTCACTTTCGCACGTATGGATAATCGCCTCTGCAATCCCATGTTGTAAACCTTCCGGTAAACGCTTATGCGGCCACCAATGGCTATTCATAATTAAATCAGGATGTAATTTCCCAGCTCGGTCCAATGCATCTCGATAATGATATTGGAAGTTTGCTTTTTGCTCTTTCGTAAAT
Source organism: Bacillus thuringiensis (assembly GCF_001595725.1). Taxonomy (GTDB): domain Bacteria; phylum Bacillota; class Bacilli; order Bacillales; family Bacillaceae_G; genus Bacillus_A; species Bacillus_A thuringiensis_K. The sequence goes on along the minus strand of NZ_CP014282.1, from coordinate 435,584 downwards.
GGGAATGTATTAATTAGTAAACTATTATCAAATGATGTAACAGCCTTTAATCGTTGAAAATAATCTTTATCATTCTTTGAAACACCTGATATTTTCGCAAATAAAGAAGGGATATAAATATGTTTATTTTCAACAAAGAATGTTGGACGTACAAATGCCTTTTCTTTCGTAATTAAAAAGAGTTCATCATATGTCGTTTTTAACGTACGTGCTACAGGTGTATACGAACGGAATTGCCACGGTTTATATAATAGTGAATTATCGTGGTGAAGTACTTGTTCAATTTCTTTCGAAGCTTGATATGCTACTGTTGCAACACGCTCACGTCGACGATCAGGGAACGGTTCAAGCGAAATGCGACTTGAATGAGATACAACAAAAGTTCTTCCCTCTTCATCAATATTTTCAAATCCATCTTTTCCTTCGGGGTGATAATAAAGCACATCACAACCGAGCATAATAAGAAAATATAAGAAATATATACGGCTTTCCTGTGCATCACCATACCAAACGATACGCGGCATTTGTTTCTTATAATTAATCGTAGAAAACCACTTCGCTACGTAATTTTCACTTAGTTTAATTATGTCGATTAAGAAACGACGGAAGCCTTCTGTCTTTAACGACTGATTATGTTGCTTCTCATATAATTTCAATAGTGAAATAAACGTCGTATGTATGTAATGCTGTAAATCAGGATTGTCTACTTTCGGTAAAAGTTGTTTCCCAGATAAGTGTGCAACTAACCTATTTACTGTCAGACCATTGGGTGCTTCTTGATGTAATCCGAACACTTCTTGAATATGACGAAGCTTTTCTGAATCAATCACTTTGTTTAAATTTTGTTCGTGTAAAACCTCGATTCCTTTCGCTTCACTATAATCAAACAGTTCATTAAAATATTCATCTACATCATTAGGAACGCCAAGGATTCGACATGCTATATAACTAAATTTCATCTCATTCTCTGTCAGCTCATATTGTGGGCGTTTTTCTAAAAGCATTTCAAATTGCTTTAAATCTGATTCATCTTTTAATGCATATGGTTGAAGTGTAAAACGTGAAAACACAACAGTTCACCTCCAAAAACATTTACGTTTTTTCTAAGTCCTTCTTATATTATAAACTATTTTTGGTTATAAAAAATGGGCGCTCGCAAAACGAGCAAACCCATTTCAATTATTTATTGTCTTCTTTAGTAGCTGCAACTTCTTCTTTAGCTTGTCCAGAATTCTTCATGTAGTGAATTATAAACGTTGCTCCAAATGCTACAACTAAAATAATGAAGAACAGTGTATGACTAATATGAATATCAATTAGAGACAATAGCATTTTCGATGCGATAATTAAGATTAAAATATATGCTGTTGTTTCAAGCTCTGGAATACGCTCTAACAATTTTAAGAATACACCAGCGATACCACGCATCATTAAAATACCAAGCATTCCGCCTAATAATAGAATCCAAACTTCATTAGATACACCAAATGCAGCAAGTACGCTATCTACAGAGAACGCGATATCCATTAATTCAACCATCGCAACTGTTCCCCAGAAGACACCGAACATTCTAAAGAGAATACTATTTTGATTCATACCGTGAGCTTCGTCTTCTTCACTTGCACCTTTACGCTTATCAATAAAGTATTTTACTGATAACCAAGCAAGGTAAAGTGCACCAAGAAGTTTTACCCACCATAATTTAATTAAGAACATTCCGATTCCAATCGCAATAAAGCGGAATACATAAGCTCCAATAAGTCCATAGAATAATGCTTTTTTACGTTTCTCTTCCGGAAGGTGTTTTACCATTACTGCTAATACAAGTGCGTTATCAGCAGATAACAACCCTTCAAGTACAACAAGTGTACCAATTAATCCCCAAGATACTGGATCCTGCAACACTTTAATCCACATGTCCAAGTCAAAAAACTGAGCATACGTATCAAGGATTCCTTGCAAAATACTCATCTTACCTATATCCCCTATTCTTTGCTAGATTTATAGAAAGGTCAAAAAAAGGAAACGAATGTCGTTTCCTTTCTATGCATCCAAGCCATACGCTCTTACAAGCGCACCTAAACCACCTTGGAATCCACTTCCTACTGCATTAAACTTCCACTGTCCATTATGACGGTATAATTCACAAAAGACAACTGCTGTTTCGATGGAGAAATCTTCCCCTAAATCAAAACGAAGAACTTCTTCATTCGTTTCTTCATTCGCTAAACGAACGAACGCATTTCCTACTTGTCCAAAGTTTTGACTACGGCCTTCTGCATCATAAATCGTAACTGTAATAGCAATTTTGTGCACATCTGCTGGAACTTTCTTCAAATCTACAACAAGTTGCTCATCGTCACCTTCACCTTCACCTGTGCGGTTATCTCCTGTATGTAGAACAGATCCACAAGGAGACTGTAAATTATTATAGAAGATAAAATCAGTTTCCTTCGTACATTTTCCGTTCGCATCTAATAGGAATGCTGATGCATCTAAATCGAAATCTGATCCACCGTCGTAAGATTTAATATCCCACCCAAGACCAATTACTGCTTTTGTTAAACCAGGGCTTGTCTTACCTAAATCAATCTTCTGTCCTTTTTGCAATTGAATAACCATTTATATTCACCTCTATATTTTAATCTTAAAAAATATATCCATCAGTAAACATCTGTTTTATCGATGGATATATCAATCTATTACTCTACATCTAAACCGAAATTATTACATAGAGACGCTAATCCACCTTGGAATCCACTTCCGATTGCATTGAACTTCCATTCACCTGCATGACGGTATAGTTCACCTACTACTACCGCTGTTTCAATAGAGAAATCTTCTCCTAAATCGTAACGAATTAATTCTGCATTCTTTTCTTCATCTAAAATACGTACGAAAGAGTTAGAAACTTGTCCGAAGTTTTGGCTGCGTCCTTCTCCATCGTAAATTGTGATTGTGAAGCAAATACGTTCGATATGTGCAGGTACATTTTTTAAATCTACTTTAATCGATTCGTCATCGCCTTCACCTTCGCCAGTTCGGTTATCTCCTAAATGCTCGACAGCACCATTTGCACCTTTTGGGTTATTATAGAAGACGAAATCCTCTGCACCTGAAACTTTACCGTTAGCACCTACTAAGAAAATACTAACATCTAAATCGAAATCATTTTGTCCATCATAACGATTCGTATCCCAACCAAGTCCTACAAGAACTTTTGAAAGACCTGGATTCGTTTTTGTTAAGTCTACCTTTTGTCCTTTTTTCAATGAAATTGATGCCATATACAATTCCTCCTCGGTTTATTTTATTGATAACGTGATACAATCTCACTTAAGTTTTTATCTTGTGTTCCTTCTCCAACTGCTGAGAATTTCCATTCACTTCCGTGACGATACATTTCACCTGCAATTAGAGTCGTTTTGCCAGCATAATTATCCGATAAATTATAGCGCGCTAATTCTTCACCAGTTTGCGGATTTTGAATACGAATATATGCATTACGAATCATCCCGAAATCTTGACGACGATTTACACAGTCATAAATATTTACAACGAATACTAAACGATTAATACGGCTCGGAACTTTATGTAATTCTACGAAAATTGTTTCGTCATCACCAGCGCCTTCGCCTGTTAAATTATCTCCTGAATGAATAATACTACCACAAGTAGAAAGTTTATTTCCGAAGTAAACTAAATCATTTTTGTTTAAAAAACGATCTCCTTCTAACATAACAACAGATGCATCACAATCTACATTTGGTTTACTTCCAAATAATGAAGACAGAAATCCACCTGATTGCCCAATTGGATCCCAGCCTAAGCCAACCTGTAGTTTTGCTACTTTTGGTTGTCCTTTCGTTAAATCGATCTTTTGACCTTTTTCTAAAATAATAGGCATGAAGTTTCTCCCTCTCTACAAAGCATTTTCCAAATCGGAAAATATTGTATTCTTCTCTTATATTGTAGCATTATTTACCTAGCGATAAAAAGGATAAATTCTCAGTTATATGAAAACATTCATATAATTTACTTATGATGATGTAAGAAGTGGTAAATAGCACCAATCATTCCTGCACAATTACCGTTTTGTGCAAGTTCAATCTCACAATTATTATAAATCTCTTGATTTAAGTATTTACTGATCTCTTCTTTTACTTCTTTTAAAAACTTATTTCCTCTATCGGTAATTCCTCCACCAATAATAATCGTTTCTGGATTGAAAATATAAGCAAGATTACTAATTCCGATTGCCAAATGTCTAAAGAAAATCCCAACTGCTTGAGCAACTTCTCTATCTCCTTTATCATACAACTCAAAAATTGTTCTCCCATTCCACTCACCTTTGCCTTTATACTTTCTGACAAGACGAATTAATCCTGAAATCGAGGCAACCTCTTCAAACGTTTTTCCTTCTATTAACATATTCCCCCATTCACCAGCACTAAATGAATTTCCTCGGTACAATTCTCCATCTATAAAAATCGCTCCCCCAATCCCTGTTCCGAGGGTAAGCATAATAAAATTCTCTTTCTCTCTTCCACTACCATTCCATTTTTCTCCAAACGCTGCACAATTCACATCATTGTCAATCGATACTGAAACTTTTAATATCTCTTGCAATCTATCAATAATAGGAATAGTACTATATCCCGGAATATGATCCGCACCTCCCGTCACAATTCCTTTGTTAATATCAACAATTCCCGCAGTGCTAATACCAATTCCTACAATAGTATGTTCATTCATTATTTTTTTGGATACATATATAAGTTTTTGAATAATTTGTTCTCCACCTAAATGAATTTCTGTTGGAACTGTTTGATGCTTTCGTACTGTTCCTGTTTCTGAAACAATCCCATATTTAATTTGTGTACCACCAACATCAAATGCAATATATTCTTTCATCTGCTGTCACTTCCTCTATTGTAATGAGTCTGAAACTCCCCACGCTCTACTTATTATAAAAAATTTACACTAACTCTTTTCTCTCTTTAGAAATACTCCACCTTTTTCTATATATAGTTTTTTTTGTATAAAACTCTTTTTCCTAAGAAATATTACAAAGGGATGTATTTTAGATGGAATATTAATTTCTTAGGAGGAAAACCATGACGAAAATCTTCATTTTAGCCTCAACACTCTCTTTATCTTTTTTTAGCGGTTTAAATATCGGTAATGCAGCAACAGAAAACTTCTCTCCAGCAACAAACGCAATTGTACAAAATAACGATCATTTAGTAGAAGGTAACTCGAAAGATAATAATAAACCACCAGGAAACGGTGGTTCTCAGGACGATAGTGGCTCTGGCGGCAATGGTTCTGGTGACAACAGCTCTAGCGACAATGGTTCCGGCGGTAACGGTTCTGGCGGTAACGGCTCTGGTGGCAGTGGTTCTGGCGGCAATGACTCTGGTGACAACGGTTCTGGCGGCAGTGGCTCTGGCGGCAATGGTTCTGGTGGTAACAGTTCTGGTGGCAGTGGTTCTGGCGGCAATGACTCTGGTGACAACGGTTCTGGCGGCAGTGGCTCTGGCGGCAATGGTTCTGATAGCAGCGGCTCTGGTGGTAACGGCTCTGGTGGCAGTGGTTCTGGTGGCAGTGGCTCTGGTAGCAATGGTTCTGGTGGTAACGGTTCTGGTGGCAGTGGCTCTGGTGACAACGGTTCTGGTGGCAATAGCTCTGGTGGCAACGGTTCTGGTAGCAATAGCTCTGGTGGCAATGGCTCTGGTGACAATGGTTCTGGTGGCAATGGCTCTGGTGACAATGGTTCTAGTGGTAGCGGTTCTGATGGCAGTGGCTCTCAAGGTGGCAACCGTGTTAAAGGCGATAGTAATTCTCAGGGTGGCAACGGTTCTCAAGGTGGTAATGTAAAAGATAATACGAAAAAACAAGGTGATAAATTACCGAATACAGCAACACATTATCCTACATCTATTTTAATGGGACTTTCAACATTCCTAATCGGTATGTTACTATTTATTCGCCGTAAAAACGTAAAATAAGAACAACATCCTTCCATCTAAATAACACATGAAATAATGTATAAAACTAAAAAGGACTTTGGATTGTATTTTATTATGCAGTCCAAAGTCCTTTTTATCACCTATCAGAAAAAGTATTAATACGCTTTTCCCCAATACACCATTTGTTTAGCGTCTTTACCACAACAAATACATTCTTCAGCTAAATGCTCTTGCTCAAAAGGCATACAACGTGAAGATACTCCAACTTCTTCTTTTAGTTTCTCTTCACAAGTTAATTCTCCGCACCACATTGCCTTAATAAATCCTTGTTTTTCGTCAGCTATTTTTTTCATCTCTTCGAAATTTGTCGCAACATACGTATTTTCATCACGAAATACTTTTGCTTTATTAAATAAAGAAATATGAATTTCTTCAAGTAATGCTGGAATACGTTCTTCTAATTGATCCATTGGTACAAACTCTTTTTCCTTCGTATCTCTTCTTACAAGTACAACTTGTTTCTTTTCAATATCTTTAGGGCCAACTTCTAATCGAATTGGAATCCCCTTCATTTCATACTCATTAAATTTCCAGCCTGGTGTTTTATTACTAGCATCTATTTTTACTCGTGCAACCTTTTGAATATGTGCTTGTAACTCTGTTGCTTTTGCTAAAACTCCTTCTTTATGCTGAGCAATTGGTACAATAACAACTTGCACTGGAGCGACTTTTGGTGGCATTACAAGTCCATTATTATCACTATGAACCATTATTAGCCCGCCTATCATTCTTGTTGATACACCCCAAGATGTTTGGTGCACATATTGCCACTTACCGTTACGATCTAAAAACTTAATATCAAATGCTTCTGAGAAATTCGTCCCAAAGTTATGAGAGGTTCCTGTTTGAAGTGCTTTTCCATCATGCATTAAACTTTCAATTGTATAAGTTGCCTTTGCTCCAGCAAACTTCTCTTTTTCTGTTTTTTGTCCTTTAATAACTGGTATTGCTAAATAATCCTCACAGAAAGAAGCATATAAGTTTAAAATATTTAATGTTTCAGCCTGCGATTCTTCTGCCGTTTCATGGATTGTATGACCCTCTTGCCATAAAAATTCAGTCGTACGAAGGAACGGCCTAGTTGTCTTCTCCCAACGAACTACTGAACACCACTGATTATATAACTTTGGCAAATCATTATAGGATTGCACAATTTTTGAAAAGTGCTCACAGAATAAAGTTTCAGATGTAGGACGTACACAAAGTCTTTCCGCTAACTTTTCATCTCCACCATGCGTAACCCATGCTACTTCAGGAGCAAATCCTTCAACATGATCCTTCTCTTTTTGCAATAAACTCTCTGGGATAAACATTGGCATATATACATTTTCATGGCCAGTTCCTTTTAACTTCTCATCCATCACCTTCTGCATATTCTCCCATAAGGCATAACCATACGGACGTAAAATCATGCACCCTTTTACACTTGAATAATCAACAAGTTCGGCTTTTTTTACAATATCGGTATACCACTGCGCAAAGTCCTCTTCCATCTTCGTAATGGCTTGCACTTGTTCTTTTGCCATAGTCAGTCTTCCTCCTTCTAGAAAATACAAAAAAGCCCGCATCCCTAAATAGGGACCGAGCTTTGCCGGCGTTACCACCCTGATTCATGCACAAAAATTGCGCATGCTCTCTTTTTGATAACGGGAAATTCCCGCTGCATATGCAGAACTCAAAGGCAGGTTCCATATTACCTTTTTAAGAATCTTTCAGCCTGACGGATTCTCTCTCTGCTAAAAAGGTTGAACATGTACTAATCCTTTTTCATCGTTATAACGAAATAAATTTGTTGATTATCATAATACAAATTCTTTTTTTAAACAATAGCTAATTTTCTTATTTTTATATATTCTTTTCATTTTTTGCAGTTTTATACGTAGCTTTTCCGCGTAATTTTCACAAGTTGATGTGCAATCATACCGATAAGTGTACCAAGTAGGACGAAGAAACCAATAAATCCATATCCCATTCCTTCCCACCCACCAATGACCATCATTGTAACAGGAAAGGACGCTAAACAAAGAAGTATTAAACTAAGTGCAAATATAATATCAAACTGTTTGTCTGGAAACCGTTTCTTTAGTAAATATGAAATAGCAAATACAAGGATAATTGTGATTCCGCCAATGATGTAAAAGATACCAAATCCATCTAACCAATCCATAGTGTTTCCTCCTTCCATAGATTCCCTTATACTTAATTATATGTTTAATTTTTCTGAAAATAAATAATAAATTTTCACCTAAAAATATATTTTTATTACTAGGTATTAATAGAAATATATGATAATAGGTTTTATATAATCAGGAGGGAACTTTATGGATAAAGCATTAACAAACCACGTCATTATTTTATCATTCGACTGTTTATCAGCTTTAGATTTTCCTATACTACAAAAACTACCTCATTTCCAATCTCTAATAAAAAAGGGCACGATTGTCGAAAAAGTAGAACCAATTTATCCTTCTGTAACATATCCAAGCCACTCAACAATCGTAACTGGTAATTACCCTAACAAGCACGGTGTTGTTAGCAATACGTTACTTCAACCAGGGCGTGAATCACCTGATTGGCATTGGTATCGAAAATCAATAAAAGGAACAACATTGTATGATGAAGCGCGCAAAGCAAATTTAACGACAGCTGCCCTTCTATGGCCTGTTACTGGAAGAGCGAACATCGATTACAATTTACCAGAAATTTTTCCAAATAGACCTTGGCAAAATCAAGTGTTAGTTTCCTTATTTAGCGGTAGCCCACTATATCAATTAGATTTAAATCGTCGTTTCGGCCATATAAGAAATGGTTTATCACAACCAGAGCTGGATGATTTCGTCCTCGCCTCTGCTGTGCATACAATCCAGACGAAAAAGCCTAATGTCATGTTCGTACATTTCACCGATCTAGACACACAAAGACACTATCACGGCTTTGAATCTAACGAAACAATAGCTGCTATCCAGAGGCACGACGGACGTCTAGGGAAAATTATTCAAGCACTAAAAGAAAGTGACCTATACGAAGAAAGTACAATTATTGCCCTTGGTGATCATAGCGCTTTAAGTGAAAACAAATCCATCCAATTAAATATGCTATTCCATCAAAGAGGACTTATATCTCTTAATAAAAAAGGAAAATTAGTAGACTGGAAAGCCTATTGCCAAAGTTGCGACGGCTCTGCCTATGTATATGTAAAGGACAAAAATGATACGGATACAATTCGGGAGGTACAACTACTCCTTGAAGAACTACTTCAAAATAAACAAAGCGGAATTGAATTTATACTTCATGATGAAGCTGCCAAAGACTGCGGTGCAGACGGTAATTGTTTATTCATGTTAGAAGCACGAGAAGGGTATTATTTCACTGAAAACTATACAGGAGATTTTATAAAAGAAATTACTGAAAAAGATGTTACGCCTAGTAAAAAATATACATTTGGTACGCATGGATACTCTCCAACAAAACCTAACTATGAAACAATTTTTATCGCTGCTGGGAAAGGAATAAAAAGTGGCGTTACCGTCCCGTATATGAGACTTATTGATGAAGGTCCAACTATCGCTAGACTACTCGGTTTACACTTAGGTGAAACAGACGGAGCAATTGTAGAGGATTTACTCCAATTGTAAAGAACTGTGTATATATGTAAAAGTTATGTAAAATTCATCACTGCTTCTCTTTTTATAATTTTTATTTTTGTACACTGTTAGTAACACAAATTTAAGGGGGAACATTATATGAAAAAAATGTCCAGACAAGAAAAAAGCTGGATATTATACGATTGGGCGAACTCGGTATATTCGCTCGTCATTACAACTGCATTATTTCCAATTTACTTTAAAGCAGCTGCAAAAGAAGCTGGACTATCCGGGGCAACTTCAACAGCATATTGGGGATATGCAAACTCGTTCGCAACACTTTTAATTTCTATACTTGCTCCTATTCTCGGCACAGTTGCTGATTATAAAGGATTTAAAAAACGATTTTTCACATTCTTCTTTGGACTCGGTATCGTATTTACAAGTATGTTAGCAGTCGTTCCAACATCTCAGTGGTACTTATTATTAGGATGCTATATGCTCGCCTTAGTCGGTTTTGCTGGAGCAAACATTTTTTATGATGCATTTTTAGTAGATGTCACTTCTGAAGATAGAATGGACCGAATTTCTACAAGAGGATTTGCATTAGGTTATATCGGGAGTACAATTCCTTTTATCGGTTGTATCGCTCTTATTATTCTTTCTCAAAAAGGAACTATCCCTTTATCTGTTGGTATTGCTAGTCAAATTTCATTTGCGATAACAGCTCTTTGGTGGGGGTTATTTACAATTCCAATGCTAAAAAACGTAGAGCAAACGCACTATATTGAACGTCACCCTAGACCAATTACAATGAGCTTCAAACGCCTTGCTGCTACTTTTAAAAATATTAAAGAATATAAAACTGTATTTATGTTTCTAATCGCTTACTTTTTCTATATTGACGGAGTCGATACAATTATTACTATGTCTACCGCTTACGGAACCGATCTCGGTATTAGTGCAACTAATCTATTAATCATATTATTTGTAACACAAATTGTCGCTTGTCCATTTGCTTTATTATACGGAAAATTATCAGCAACATTCACAGGTAAAAAAATGCTATATGTCGGTATCATTATTTATATCATCATTTGCATATATGCTTATTTCTTAAAAACGACACTTGATTTTTGGATTTTAGCAATGTTAGTTGCTACATCTCAAGGTGGTATTCAAGCACTAAGTCGTTCATACTTTGCAAAACTAGTACCAAAAGAATCTGCTAATGAATTCTTCGGATTTTATAATATATTTGGGAAGTTTGCCGCAATTATGGGTCCGGTATTAGTCGGTGTTACAACGCAATTAACAGGAAAAACAAACGCTGGTGTTCTTAGTATTATTGTTCTGTTTATTATAGGAGGATTCTTACTAACTAGAGTTCCAGAAAATAACACATCCGTTACACCACCTAGTCAAAAGACTAAAACGCTATAAGAAAAGATCCTCTTCTCATAAGAAGAGAATCTTTTTTATTTTTAAAGGTGCGCCTTATAATGAACGACTCTACTGCTTGTACAAAAATAATTTATCAACAGTTGTTCCTAATACTTCAGCTAAACGGAATGCTAACGCTAAACTTGGATCATATTTATTATTCTCAATTGCATTTATCGTTTGTCTAGAAACCTTACATTTATCAGCTAATGCGCCTTGTGAAATATTATTTTCAGTGCGTAATTCATAGATTTGATTTTTCACACCATTGCTCCTAACCTGTAAAATCGTTTTTACAACATCAGTATATAATTGGCTCATATAGTTGTCAAAAGTTCCTCAAAGAAAAAGGGAGCAATATTGCTCCCTTACAATAGTTATTTCGAAGCTAACGAATTTGTTAGTGCCTCTTTATTAGCAACATCTTCTTTTTTTATTTGCATACGTAGAACTGGCCCTATCGCTAATAAAATAAGTGCCATTGCTATACAAAACACAGTAACTAGTGAAGTTAGTTCCTTTAATCCTCCAGCTAGTGAAGTTCCAATTAGCATTGCCCCCATAAACAGTGGTAAAATCGTCCCATTTACTCTTCCAACCATATTTTCTGGTACAAGTTGAATCATAAGCGTACCGACAACAATATTAACACAAGCTAAACAAATACCTGTTCCAAACCTCATGAAACTAGTAATCCAAAATGATGTAGATAGCCCTTCTACTAAAAATGACATTGCTAATATGCCCATACCGAATACAAACATCTTTTTCGGATTCACTTTTGAAGCGAAAATTGCAGCAACAATACCACCAATTAACATACCTATTCCATCAGCTGCAGCTAAATATTGAACTGCTTCCTTTTCCATTCCAAGGCGCTCTATTACAAGAAATACCTCTAATGGAGTTGTTAATCCAACAGCTAAGCCTATAATGGTGAAAGTGATCGTAATCATACGTAAATTTTTCGTATGAAGAACATACTTCCAACCTTCTTTTATATCATTTTTTAATGAATCTCTCGCCACTTGCTCTTTTTCAACCCATTTTGGTAAGAATGAAAGGGCGATAGCAGATAACAAAAATAAAATGATTAAGCTATATAGTGACGTAAATAAACCAAGTTGTGTATACACAAGCGATCCTACCACTGGTCCAAAAATCAGAAATAATGACTGTAATGTTTGGTTAAATGCAATCGCATTTGCTACCTCTTCTTCTTTTACATAGCGCTTAAATATACGCGAAGATGAGGGCTGAGAAAACTGACCTACAATCGCGGAAATGAGTGTTGCAAAAAATATAGCCTGCCAATAATCCATTTTTAACAACAAGACAATTCCTATAATAGACAGTACACTTAATACATCTCCAGCGACCATTGTTCTTTTCGGATTCCAGCGATCAGCTAGCGCACCACCGATAAACGAGAAAATAAAAATAGGTGCATATTCCATAACTGATAACAACGAAACAGAAACTGGATCATTATTCGTTCGCTCCATTATAAAATACAAAAGAGCCATATTTCTGATCCAAATTGCAAATTGTTGTAAAATATCAGACGCCATAACGAGCATAAATGCTCGGTTTTTAAATAAAGCGTTCATTTTCATTCCCCTTTCACAAACCGACCGTTCGGTCTAATTTATTTTGTAAGAAAAGCAACTGACCTATTATTCAGCTGCCATTCCTTTTAACAATACATCTATTGCCTTTTTATAAATACGTTTCAGCTCTTTATAATCTAATTCGTAGTAAAGCACTCCAAGTCCTGATAATAATCCGTTCACAATATACATAAGATCACGAGTATTATCTTCACGGAACTCTCCAGACTGTATACCTACTTCAATTAATTTCTCAAACATAACATATGATTCTCTAGTTAAAGCTAACAGTTCATCCAGAATCTCTTTACTTACAACTTGGCTCATAGAGAATTCCTCTATTGCATTTGAAATTGGTTGCTGTATGTCCTCTACATGATATTCCGCGAGACCATATAGTTTTTCAGTACTAGTGCTATACAACTTCTCTTTTTCATTCCATTTTTCAATCCAATCATACGTATGCTGTTTCACTACAAATAAAAATAATTCTTCTTTACTTTTAAAGTGATAATAAATACTTCCTTTACTTCGCTCTGTAATTTCACAAATCTCTTCCATAGATGTAGCTGCGTAGCCCTTCTGTGAAAATAGACTTTCTGCTTTATATGCAATTTCTTTCTTTATCTCTTCTGCGCTTCTTCTCATATTCACACCTCTTTAAACCGACCGTTCAGTCTAATAATAACAAATCAAAAACCTCTATCGCAAGAGGCTATATTCCTTATTTAAGAAAACGTACTTTCAAACCAAGTTCGAATCATATGTATGGTTCCAAATTTAAATGCTAATTTAACAAGAAATACGCCTCCCGCAGCTAATAAAAATAACACTACTTTCCCCTTATTTTTCACTTTCGGTTCCCTTTTCATTTCCATTCCCCTTAGTATGTTAAAAATATTAATCAAACGTTTGTTTAACTGTGTTTATGCATATGTAAGCCGACTAATCAAACGTTTGTTTAAAAAGAAATACGCCTATATAAGGCGCATTTTCATCAATCACCACCGCCACCGCAGCTTCCTCCGCTATCTCCCCCAAAAGACCCTCCACAATCATGTGAGCCGCCATCATGCGAGCTATCATTATCAGATCCAGCAAAGAAAAATAATGGTGATGAGCTGTTAGATGAATTATGAATGTTATTTTGTTTTGTAAGATTTACCTTCTTTTTGTTCGATCGAACTGCTGTTACGATTATTCCAACTACAACAAATAATAGTATGACAATAATAAATTCCATATAAAAGCCTCCCTTATTCCTCGAATAATTGAATGGTTCTTTCTAGATTTTCAAGTGAAATGAAGCGTGATTCACGAAGAATTTCTTTTCCATTATGAAATAATAAAATTGTTGGCCCTGTAAATACTCCATATCGCCCCGCAATCTCTTGCATATCTTGTAGTAATATCTCTATTTTCTCTACGTAATCATAATTCTCTAATACGCAATTTACTTTTCTTAGCATAACATCACAAACACCACAATTTTCCGTTTTAATAAACAGAAGTACCAATTGTTGTTCTTTGATATAGGTCGCTAATTCTTCTATCGTTTTAAATGTATTCATCTTATCCCTCTCAGCGTAATTTACGAAATACTTTGTCTTAATACATACGAAAAGCTGAACTATCTTTAATCTTTCTCTTTTCCATTGCCTGCTGAAAACGCAGAGTTTTTGCTGTTAACTCTTCTCGTAATTTCTTTCTCTCTTCTTCATCATAACAGCAAGCAATTAGATCCTCTATTTTTAATATATCTTTTTGTAGTTCCATTTCTGGTGGAATCATTCCCGCATTTTTTAAAATTTTATAACTCATTCTAAGTTCTGGAGGTACCATTGAAAGATCTTCTAATTGTAGTGGTTTTCCTTTTCCCGGAAGATAATCAAGATCACCATTCCGTATTGCTTGTCGAATTTTTTCTTCAGCAATGTTCAAAAACACATCCACACTATTCCCTCCTTTACATATTTTTACTATTATTTTACATGATATTTCCTTATCTTTCTACGTCTTTAATAATTGGCTCTATACAATTTTTTCTCAAATTTATTTATAATGAGCTTTTTCCTCCCATACCGATTTTTCGTTTTCATATATAGTTTGTATTCAAGCCTTTTTGTATTGAGAAAGTCTTTTTCAACTTAATAAAGCGTTTACACTAAATCTTACATTTGTTACGATTTAATCACCCCCAGCTCCCTTGTATAGACTTCGTGATGTCTGATCATTTTATCTAGACGTTTCACACGTCTAGATTCATTTTGATTTATTGGCGTATGCCTTTAAATATATCTTTTATTTTGAAAGGAGAAATGGCTATGAGGTCTCAAAAATTCACACTGCTATTACTATCCATACTACTTTTCTTACCTCTTTTTCTCACAAATTTTATTACTCCAAATCTCGCATTAGCAGATTCACCAAAGCAAAGTCAAAAAATTGTTGGGTACTTTCCTTCGTGGGGGGTTTACGGACGTAATTATCAAGTTGCTGACATTGATGCATCAAAACTTACTCACCTTAACTATGCTTTCGCGGATATTTGTTGGAATGGAAAACATGGAAACCCTTCTACTCATCCTGATAATCCAAATAAACAAACGTGGAACTGTAAAGAATCTGGTGTACCATTGCAAAATAAAGAGGTTCCTAATGGTACTCTCGTACTCGGGGAACCATGGGCTGATGTTACCAAATCGTATCCTGGCTCAGGGACAACTTGGGAAGATTGCGATAAATATGCCCGTTGCGGAAATTTCGGTGAACTAAAACGATTAAAAGCTAAATATCCTCACTTAAAAACAATTATTTCCGTTGGTGGCTGGACTTGGTCTAACCGCTTTTCTGATATGGCCGCTGATGAAAAAACAAGAAAAGTATTTGCTGACTCTACAGTAGCTTTTCTTCGCGCATATGGGTTTGATGGCGTAGATTTAGACTGGGAATATCCGGGCGTTGAAACGATTCCTGGTGGTAGTTATCGTCCTGAAGATAAACAAAATTTCACTCTCCTTCTTCAAGACGTCCGAAATGCTTTGAATAAAGCAGGTGCTGAAGATGGCAAACAATATTTACTAACAATCGCTTCAGGCGCAAGCCAACGCTACGCTGATCATACAGAGCTAAAGAAAATTTCTCAAATACTCGATTGGATTAATATTATGACATATGATTTCCACGGCGGATGGGAAGCTACTTCTAATCATAATGCAGCTCTATATAAGGATCCAAATGACCCAGCAGCAAATACGAATTTTTACGTAGATGGTGCTATAAATGTTTATACAAATGAAGGTGTTCCAGTCGATAAACTAGTATTAGGCGTACCCTTTTACGGACGTGGCTGGAAAAGTTGTGGCAAGGAAAATAACGGACAATATCAACCTTGCAAACCAGGTAGTGATGGGAAACTTGCTTCTAAAGGTACTTGGGATGATTATTCTACCGGTGACACGGGTGTGTATGATTACGGTGATTTAGCAGCCAATTACGTTAATAAAAATGGTTTTGTACGCTACTGGAATGACACAGCTAAAGTACCTTATTTATATAATGCAACTACAGGCACATTTATTAGCTACGATGACAATGAATCTATGAAATACAAAACAGACTATATAAAGACGAAAGGTTTAAGTGGAGCAATGTTTTGGGAACTAAGCGGAGATTGCCGTACAAGTCCAAAATATAGTTGCAGTGGTCCAAAATTACTTGATACGCTAGTAAAAGAATTACTTGGTGGACCTATTAGTCAAAAAGATACTGAGCCACCAACGAATGTTAAAAACATTGTAGTTACGAATAAAAATTCAAATTCAGTTCAATTAAACTGGACTGCATCTACTGATAACGTAGGAGTTACGGAATATGAAATTACTGCTGGAGAAGAGAAATGGAGTACAACAACAAATAGCATTACAATTAAAAACTTAAAACCTAATACAGAATACACATTTTCAGTAATTGCCAAAGATGCTGCTGGAAATAAATCACAACCTACCGCTCTTACTGTCAAAACGGATGAAGCTAATACGACACCTCCTGATGGAAATGGCACTGCTACATTTTCAGTCACTTCGAATTGGGGCAGCGGTTATAACTTCTCGATTATAATCAAAAATAATGGAACGACTCCTATTAAAAATTGGAAATTAGAATTTGATTATAGCGGCAATTTAACACAAGTTTGGGATTCTAAAATTAGTAGTAAAACAAATAACCATTATGTAATTACGAACGCAGGATGGAATGGCGAAATTCCTCCTAGTGGATCTATTACAATTGGCGGTGCAGGAACGGGTAATCCTGCCGAACTTTTAAATGCCGTAATTAGCGAAAACTAGACGTAATATCCATTAATTCTTTCACTAAAGTTTGAATTTAGGTTTGAGCAATACATCCTAAATTCAAACTTTTAATTTTATGAAAAATCAAAAAATAAAATAAACTATTATAATTATATTTAGTTTCTATATGAAGTTTATATGAAGTTCATTTGAATTTTAAATGAATTCCCTTTAATTTCTATTGTCTTCCTATAATATCCATATTATCCTTTACATATAGGAATTATTTTTATTCCATTTTGAACTATCTATATATATATAAAGAAAGATAGTCACCTGTTAGGGAAAGGCTTTCGTATTATTATAAATATAACAAAAGAAAAAGCACGCTTATAAGCGCACCATAAGAGTGCTTCTTCATACAATTCTCATGTAAGAGTTCTCGAAAATCATGTTAATCACAAAGAAAAGGCATTAGCCCATAAAAGCTAATGCCTTTTCTTTATTCATATTGTTCAGCATTCCAATCTTCTATATTCCATACTTTTGTTATCCACGATTCATAGAAAGAAGGTTCATGTGAGACAATTAAAACCGTTCCTTTGTATTGTTGTAACGCTTCCTGTAAAGCCATCTTAGTTTCTACATCCAAATGATTAGTCGGTTCGTCTAAAATTAAAACATCAGCTTTTTCTATTTTTTCATATAAGGAGCTAACACACTTAAAATCTCTTCTTTATCCTTTTTTAATTCGAGTGATGTTAACATATCCATCGTTCTCGGCCTAGGTAATTTCACTTGTACCTCGCCAACTATTGACGCTGGTCTTTGAGATAAAATAAATACACGGTCAGACAGCAAGATTGCCTCATCTAAGTCATGTGTCACCATAACGATTGTTTGCTTCTCTTGATGCCAAGAGTTTAAAAGCCAGCTATGTACTTCCATTTTTGTAAATGCATCTAACTTTCCAAAAGGCTCATCAAGCAGCATAATTGGCTTTTCACATAAATAGGTGCGCAGAAAACTAATTCTTTGACGCATACCACCAGACAATTCATCTGGATAATGGTCTGCATATTCATCTAGTTCGAACTGCTTTAATGCTTCCATTCCTTCTGTCAGTCTTTGTTTTTTCGGCTTTCCTTCAATTTCTAACGGAAGAACGATATTTTGCAAAGCTGATCGCCACGGTAGTAATAAATCTTGTTGTGGCATATAACTAACAACATCTTGCTCTTGTACTTGCTTATCGTTATACGTTACGTTCCCGCTTGTTGGTTTTTCAACATTTGCAATCATGTTTAATAATGTGCTTTTCCCGCAACCACTCGGGCCTACAAAGGAGACAAACTCTCCCTCTTGTATAGAGGCACTAATCTTCTCTAGTACATTCTTTCCATCGAAAGATTTCACTATATTTTTTATTTGTAATCCGCTCATTTTTCACTTGGAAGGAATTCATTTGTAAAAGCATCTTTTACATCGATTTTCTTTTTAATAACTTTGTTGTCATATAAGAAATTCATGTAATTCGTCCAAATTTCTTCCTTCTGTACTCCCCATGCTTTAGCATCATCTTGATACTTCGTACTTAACCATTTTTGGCTTTCTTGAACTAAATCTTTATTTACATCTGGAACAGCTTTAATTAAAATATCAGCAGCTTCTTTCGGTTCCTTAATTGCAAAATTATAACCTTCTGTTGTTGCACTCATAAACTTTTTCACAAAGTCTTTATCTTGCTTCGTATGTTTTTCACTCGTAATAATAACAGGACTATAGAAATCAAGCGCTGGGTCTAAGTCTTTTACCATAATCGTATTTAACTCTTTTCCTTGGCGCTTCGCTTCAATTCCATCCCATCCGTAATAAATCCATTCAAAGTCTGCATCACGGCCGATTGATTTAAAGAAATCGGTTTGTCCTAAGATGATTTTTTCAACTTTATTAAAATCAGCTTGATGCTTATCCATAATCGTCTTTAATGTCGCTTCTTCTGCTGGTCCTCCCCAGCCGCCGTAACGTTTACCTTCAAAATCTTTCGGTGACGTCATATTATCTTTCTTAAGTGATGCAAATGCTGAAGTGTTATGCTGAATAATCGCTCCGACAGATACAACAGGAATCCCTTCCACACGAGCCAACGTTACATTTTCTTGTGCGCTTATTGCGAAGTCAGCTTTTCCTGATGCTATCATTTGCTCTGCTGTTACATTGTCACCCGGTTGAATAATTTCTACATCTAATCCTTGCTTTTTGTAATAATCTTTCGTTTGTGCTACATATAAGCCAGTATGATTCGTATTTGGAAACCAATCTAATACTACTTTTACTTTTTGATCTTTACTTTTACTTTCTTCTTTCTTCGCCGGATTACATCCAGCCACGCCTACCGCTACTAAGGCAGCTAACATAACTTTCAAACCTTTTTTCATTTTCTGCCGTCCTTTCTATATATCCATGGTGCTGTTATTCTTGCCATAAACTCTACGATAAAATACAGGCACAATGTCACCATAACGATGATTGCTGCAACACCAAATACTCGGGCAGTCAAAAAGGATTTTGTAGCCCTCGTAAGCATAACGCCTAATCCTTCACTTGCACCGAGCCATTCTCCGATAATTGCCCCCATTACGCTATATGTAACTGCAATTTTTAAACCTGAGAAAAAGTATGGGAGCACTGCTGGAAATTTTACTTTCTGGTAAACTTGCCATTTCGTCGCCTTCATTGTTTGTAACAGTTTCAGCATATTTTTATCTACTGTTTGAAAACCTTCTAAAATACTAAGCGCAATTGGGAAGAAACAAACGAGTATTACGACCATTACTTTCGGCAACATCCCATATCCAAACCAAATAATAAATAGCGGTGCAAGTACAACAATTGGAATTGTTTGCGAAATAACGAGCAATGGATTTATTAAAATACGAAATAACGGTATAACGTCCATAATAATTGCGATGCTCGTCCCCAATAAAATTGCAAAGAATAGTCCAATTATAACTTCCTGCAGTGTTTGCATCGTATTTGGTAATAGTAAATCTTTCATCCCAATTAATTCTTGAACAATGGCAGAAGGCTTTGGTAAAATCCACGGTTCGATTTTAAATAATGAAACAGATCCTTCCCATATCGCAATGAGAAGGATAAGCCAAATAGTTGTAATAAGTTTAGATTGCTTCTGGTTTTGCATATTCATCACGGTACTTCCAAACCTTTTCATCTATCGTTACACCAGTGCTTGGACGATAATGGATTTTAATAGAAGTAATCACTTCTTCTGCTCCAGCATCGACGCAAGCTTGTTGTGCACGTTTAACGACATCAAGAAGTACATCTAATTCTCCTTCCAAAGTTGTTTCCATTGCCCCTACTTCATAACGAACTCCCGATTGTTGCACAACTTCAATTGCTTTATCGACAACAGAATATACATCTTTCGTTTTCGCTTGTGGTACTACTGAAAATGACATTGTAACTTGTTGTGACATAATAAAATCCCCCTTATAAAATTAAATTTCAAAAATAAGAAAAGGCTTTCCTACTGCGTAGGAAAGCCTTGTATGCAAGTTATTATAGAATAACATATGCTACATCACTTTAAGTAACTCCCTACGCTGGCATTATCCAGATCAGGTTGAGGGTCGATGTTTACTTACATCCTCTCAGCCAATTGGCTCCCCGGTCCTTAATTCGTTTTCATTGTAGCATGATTTATTTTATTGAACAAACAAAAGCATGCATAATCATTTCATTATTTTTGGAAAATATCCAACTTTTTCACCATAAGCTAATAACTGCTGTATAAATTCTTTATTAATTGCTGGTACTTTCAATTCTTTTTTCTTAATCCATTCATTCGTTCTACGCGTACCCATTACAATTTCAGATTGCTGTGCTCCATCTCCTGCAACTTGAGAAGCAATTAACTCTGCTATTACTTCATTTCCCTTTGCTAATTCCAGTCCGGCATTTTCATATTCTGAAAGTGGAACCATTTCAAGATTGTATCCACACTCTCCAATTAGCTGTATAAATTGTTCAAACTCAATTTGATGTGGATGACAAATATGTAACGTCTCTCCTACAATTTGCGCATCTTGTAAATACGATACAATTGATTTACTAGCAAAATCAATTGGTGTGAAATCAACTTTCCACTTCACATTTGGTGCTTTCCCAATTAATAGCATTGTTTTAATAAGACGATAAAATGCGTTTCCTTCAATATTTTGTTGGAACGAACCTGTTTCTGAATGACATGCTAAATTACCTGCACGATAAATATTTCCACGCAAACCATTTTTCATTGCTTCACGAACAATGTTTTCCGCTTGTAGTTTACTATTTGAATATACATTCTCTAAGTCTACACTGTAATTAAAATCACCAGTTTTCATGTATGTATCCCATTGATCTACCGCTAATTCTAACGGGATACCAATTGTAGAAATAAAATGGAATGTAGCGCCTTTTTCCGCTAATGCTAGCATACGGCTAGTCCCTTGTACATTTATATTTTCAAATTGTTTTACATCTCCAAAATGTCTTACATCTGCACCGCAATGAATTATCGTATCCATCTTAGAACTGATGAACATAAATTCTTCTTCGCTCATCCCAAGATACTCTTCTCCTAGATCGCCAGCTACGGCCTGTATACGCTGTAACCATTCTTCACATATATCATTAAAATAGCCTGTTAATGTATCTATAATTCTTTGCTGCACATCTTTGGTTGGTCTTACTAAACAATAAATAGTAGCAGATGTATCTCTTAGCAATTCATATAATATGTGTGATCCTAAATAACCAGTAGCTCCTGTTAAAAAGACATTTGAAATCTGTTTTTCTTCAAAAACGTTTGCATACGTAATAGTATCTGGTTCGTGAATTACTTTATATTCCCGAAATACTTCTTCTTTCTCTACTTTTACTTCTCGCTCAATTCGAGCTAATCCATATATCGTTCTTTCTTTAAAGAAATCTTGAATTGTTAAATGCGAGAAGTCTTCTTTTAACAATGTTAATACTCGTAATACTTTCAATGAGTGTCCACCAATTGTAAAGAAATCATCATGCACTCCAATTTTTGAAATTCCTAATACTTCCGCCCAAGCATTCGCTATTTGCTTCTCTGCTTTATTAGAAGGTGCAACATATTCTTGTAGACGAAGCGGTTCATACTTTTCTTCTAACTGGGCTAACTTTTTAACATCAATCTTTTTATTAGGTGTAAGTGGTAATTCATTAATATAAATTAGTTTAGATGGCACCATATAATCTGGTAACTGCTCTTGTAACTGATAAACTAATTCTGGTATTTCTTTTTTATTTAAAGTTGTATAGAACGCGATTAAATATTGGCTACCTTCCTTACTCTTCTTAGCAAAAACAGCATTTTCTTTTATATTATGATTTTGAGAAATTTTACTTTGGATTTCTCCTAGTTCAATACGATGTCCTCTAATTTTTACTTGATCATCTTTCCGATGTAAAAACTCTATATTTCCATCCTCTAGCAACTTAACCATATCACCTGTTTTATATATATTAACTATAGGATTAAAAGGGTTCGGAATAAAAGCTTCAATTGTTTTATTAGGTTTATTAAAATACCCTTTTGCTAATCCTACTGAATCTATATATAATTCACCAGGTACACCAATTGGACAAAGATTCATATTCTCATCCAAAATCATAACTTGATAATTAGCACATGGTTTACCAATGGGAATACTCGCAACATCCTCATTTAACTGACTAGGTATTTTATAGGTTGTCGTCACTACAGTACATTCTGTCGGTCCGTATACATTATGAATTTCAACATTTGTACCTATTCTTTCTCTCCACAATTTAATAACCTCTACAGGCAACATTTCACCGCCAATCGCAATTCTTTTTAGGGAAGCTAGCTTATATATATCTTCTTCTGCTAAATACGTTGCTACTTGTCGAACAAAAATTGTTGCTAATGCCAAGATCGAAGTTGCTTTCACTTTATAGATTGCATGTGCAAATGCTTCTACAGACAATCGCTCTTCCTCTAATAATACATACAAGTTTCCTCCACAGAATAAAGAAGCAAATGACTCCCATACAGAGGCATCGAAACTAAAGGAAGGAAATTGGGCAAATACATCCTCTTCTGTCAATTCATATTGCTTTTTCATCCAAGTATACAGATTAACAACGCCTCTATGTGCTAACATCGTTCCCTTTGGATTCCCTGTTGAACCAGATGTATAAATCATATAAGCTACATCATCACAATGAATAGACAACTTTACATCTATATCTTCACAAGTTTCACTATCATAAATTGAAACAGTTTGAACTCCATCACATGTTATAGGCGTCTCTTTCATCAATATAACTTTCGCTTGGCTATCTTGAATAATGTACTGTATTCTACTTTCGGGATAATCTGGATCAATTGGAACATACGCTGCACCAGCTTTTAATATAGCTACCATACTTACTACTGTGTCTATGCTACGTTTCATAAATATTCCAACATAGTCTCCTAATCGCACGCCGTTTTTAATTAACATATGAGCTATTTGATTACTTTTTTTATTTAACTCCTCATAAGTTAAAGTACCTTCCCTTGAAGATAAAGCTATACGATTTGGAAATTGAGTAACAGTATTATAGAACATATCGACGATACTTTTCTCAGGATATACCGCTGTCGTATCATTCACTTGACTATAAAGTGCCATCTCGGCCTCTGTAATAATATTAAAATGTTTTATGCGTTTATTATCATTTTGTGATTTATCAATTAAAACACCTTGTATTTGTTGTGCATAACGAGTAATCGTTGTCTCTTTCCAATTAACACTATTAAATATTATTTCTACACTTTGCATATTTTTACTAAATACAAATTGTAATGTATTCGCATCTTGTAGCTCATAATATGTTTCACCAATAATAATAGGTGACATTTCATATAATTTCTTACCATTTTGAAACTCTTCTATTTCTTCCGCATTTATTTCTTTAATTTGTTCCAGTTGCTCTTCAATCTGTAGATTCAAACTTTCATAGGAAAGAAAATTAGAAACTTCAATAGTAATCGGAAATAAACTTCCTCTTACATGATAAAACACGACAATATGTTTTTCTTTAGAAATATGATATAACCACGTTGCAGTCGCTCCTATTAAATCTACAATATGAGTCAAATTTAGAAACAGTTCCGTTTTTCTTTTCATTCTAATTTCTTTTCCTTGCACATCTTTAGGTATTGTAATATTTCCTTCTACTTTTCCTAAAAATTCTTTTACCATCTCATTATAAGAAATCGCTAATTTCATATTTATGTAAATTCCTCTCTCAAATATAATAAAGGTGTGAAAATTCACACCTTTTTCATCCCTTATTAACGGGCAGATTCGTTCAATTCATAATCAAAGGGGGATCCCCCTTTGATTAGAATTGATCTTTCTTCTTATTCACTTTTAAACTCACCAATTAGCTCTTGTAATTCCTGAGAAAGCCAACTTAAAGAAGTCGCTAATTCTGCAATATCTTGTACTGATATTTCTTGCTCTTTCATGCTTTCTTCAACATTACTACTGCTGTTGGCATAAGTATTTGCAATATGCGATAATTCATTTACAACTTGAACAATATTTTGGCTATTTTGTAAAATGTCACTCGAATTACCAGAAACAGCTTTTACTTGATCTGTAACAGATTGCGCTGATTTTGAAATTTTTTCAAAGAAATCTCCACTACTTTGAACAAGTGAAATTCCAGTTTCTACTTCTTTTGAACCTTTTTGCATGGAAACTACAGCATCTTCTGTCTCAGCTTGTGTTTCACCAATTAATTTCGCTATATCTTTTGCAGACGCTTCAGTTTGTTCTGCTAATTTTCGTACTTCATCAGCAACAACCGCAAACCCTCTTCCAGCTGCTCCAGCACGTGAAGCCTCAATAGAAGCATTTAACGCTAATAGATTTGTTTGATTTGAAATACCTGTAATTACAGTTACGATATCACTAATTTCTTTTGACCTTGTTTCTAACGAATAAATGATGGAAGATAAATCTTGTACTGCATTTTGGATTAAACTCATTTGATTAATAATTTGTCCAATCACTTCATTACCTTCAATTGAATGTTGCTCCATACCTTCAGAAGCAACTGCAACTTGTTTTGCAGCCCCAGTTATCTCTTCTACCTTATCTTCCATTCCATGTACAATTCCTAAACATTGTTGTACTGACGTTTTTTGAGACTGTGCCCCTACTCTTAAACCTTCAATAGAACTTGCAATCTCTTGAACTGCCATGCTATTTTCCTCTGTACTCGCTGACAACTCTTGCGAAGAAGAAGAAACTTGCTCAGCAGTTTGCCTTACTTTATCTATAATCCCTTTAAATTTTTCAATCGTGTTATTGAAATAAACATTAATAATTCCAATATCATCTGGTCTTTCTTTTAATTTAATACTTAAGTCTCCTTCACCAATTTTACGTAACCCTTCTCGTAAATCTTTTAATGGAGCTAGCGAGTGACGCACGATAAAGAATTGAGTAATAGTCGCAATTGCTAATGAAATAATGATAAAGAGTAAGCCCTGTATCATAAACTTCTCTTTTGTAATAGGAACAATGGAAGCATCTAGGTCAGCCGCAATAATTGCAACAATATTGTTTTCTCCATCCGTAATTGGTTCTAATATTGTCACCCACGAACCTATTTCATCTTCATATACTTCTGTCATTTGTGCCTTTTTCGTATCAATCACTTTATCGTATGCCTTCATCCAATGAGCGGGTTGTTCATAATAATCTCCCGTCTTTATAGGGAATGCATTTGTTAACTCTGTAGTCAAACCAACGAGTTTTAATTCTCGCTTTTCATTCGGCTTTGCTCCTGTAACATACGTTTGTCCAACACTTTTCAATTCTTTTGAAACTTCATCTAATTTCTCTGTTAACTTTTCTTTTTTCACTTTTTCGGCTGTAGGATCTTTCGCCATGTCTCTAACTAACTCTAAATCCAATTTTTTTAATACTATTTCTCCTGTTTCAATAGACTGCCTTTCAAATAAAGACATCATACTATTTTGAAACATGTTGAAACTTAACGCACCCATACTTCCAACAAGCGTCAAAATAACTAGTACGGTTAATAAGACGTTCTTTTGAAGGAACGATAACTTATGCCAATATTTTTTCATTAATATCCACCTTCCTTAACTAACATAAACAAAAAAAACAAAATATATGAATATTTTGTTTAAAAATGTTTCTCAATATGTTCGAGAATAAAAAAAAGCCAATGTAAAAGCATTGGCAAAGACCAACCCTATCCGTCCGGTAACTGGCTAGCATAGCCTTTCGACCTTAGCTCCTGTAGTTTTGCGTCCTCATGTTTCCATCAGTTTGCCTTTCTCGCTGAACGAGTTGAACGATATGGGAGTTCTATGAGAATTAATTTATTCTCTTTCAAAGATTACAACATATAAATCAAAATGTCTACTTATTTAGAGATATAAATACAAATTTTTAACGCATTGTTTTTTCAAAATAATTTCAAAAAGTACGTGAATGTTACTTTTTTTGTGTTATATAATAAAAAATGTATTAATAACAAGGATTTCTTCGGGTATTTATTTAATTTTCATTCAAATTAAACTATTCGAATATATCTTAACTAATGAATTTCGGAGGTAGTTTATCATGTTTTGGCTACAATTTCTTACCTTGTTACTCTGTATTTTTATTGGTGCACGCCTAGGCGGAGTTGGTTTAGGAGTAATGGGTGGAGTTGGTATGGCAATACTCGTTTTTGTCTTCCACTTACAACCTACCGCGCCTCCTATCGATGTAATGCTTATGATTTTGGCAGTAATTACAGCTGCTGGTGCTTTGCAAGCTGCTGGAGGAATGGACTATCTTGTTCATCTAGCTGAAAAAGCATTACGAAAAAATCCAAAGCGTATTACTTTTTTTGCTCCAATTGTTACTTATTTATTCACACTATGTGCAGGTACTGGTCACGTTGCCTATTCTGTACTTCCTGTTATTGCAGAAGTCTCTCGTGAATCAGGGATTAGACCGGAACGCCCAATGTCGATTGCCGTAATCGCTTCTCAACAAGCAATTACAGCTAGTCCAATTTCAGCTGCCACAGTTGCTCTTTTAGCAATGTTAGCTGACTATAAAATCACTTTATTAGATATTTTAAAAGTGAGTATTCCTTCTACTTTCATTGCTTGTATGTTAGCAGCATTTGTTGCTAGTAAGATGGGAAAAGAATTAAATGAAGACCCTGAATACTTAAAACGATTAAACGAAGGAATGATTCCTAAACTTGAAGAGAAAAAAGAATTTGTAGGTGTAAAGGGCGCCAAATTATCAGTTATCCTTTTCCTTGTAGGAACCTTCCTTGTTGTACTTCTTGGTTCATTTGAAGCACTTCGTCCAGGATGGATAGTTGATGGGAAGTTAGCTCGTCTTTCCATGCCGAACACAATTGAGATGGTTATGTTAACTATCGCGGCCCTTATTATTATTTTCTGTAAACCAAATGTAGAAAGCATTGTATCTGGTAACGTCTTTAAAGCAGGAGCAACAGCAGTTGTTGCTATTTTCGGTATCGCTTGGATGGGAGATACTTTCTTTAACGGAAACTTAAATATGATTCAAGGATCCATTCAGCATTTAGTAACAAGTGCACCATGGCTATTTGCTATCGCATTATTCATTCTATCTATTTTACTGTACAGCCAAGCAGCAACAGTTCGTGCCTTAATGCCACTTGGACTATCTCTTGGTATTCCGCCAGCATTACTGATTGCTATGTTCCCTGCAGTGAACGGATACTTCTTCATTCCAAACTATGGAACAATCGTTGCTGCCATTAACTTCGACCGCACTGGTACAACAGGTATCGGTAAATACGTATTAAATCATAGTTTTATGATTCCGGGCCTAATTGCAACATTTACTTCTATCGGAATTGGAATGCTCTTAATTTCAATTATGTTTTAAAGAAAAAGCACAAACCTTTATTTAAAAAGGTTTGTGCTTTTTTAATCAAATATTTGTTTAAATTTTGGGGCAGTCTATTTCTCCATGTAGCACTTAAAATACTACACGTCCTTCCCTACAAACTTCTCTTTACTTCTTCAGCTAATTTTCTCGTACTTTCATACGCAGATTCAGCTAAGCTAATTGCTGAAATAACTGAAACACCGTCCGCACCCGCTTCTATAACTGCCACTGTATTTTCAATTGTAATCCCACCAATACCAACGATTGGCACTGTAATTCCTTGTTCTCTAAAATAAGCTAATCCTTTCGTTCCTTGAACCGCTTTCGTATCTTTTTTCGTACTCGTTGGGAAAATAGGTCCAACACCTAAATAATCTGCTCCGTTTTCGATTGCAAAGCGTGCTTCTTCAATTGTATGAGCAGATACGCCGATAATTTTATCTCCCATTTTTTCACGAACAGATGTAATTCCTTCATCATCTTGTCCTACATGAACACCATCTGCATCTAATTCAATGGCTAATTCTACATCATCATTTACAATGAAAGGAACACTATATTCCTTACAAAGCGCCTGCAATTCTTTTGCAAAACGCACTCTTTCTTCTCCAATTAAAGCCCCTTCTCCCTTTTCACGAAATTGAAAAAGTGTCACTCCACCATCTAATGCTTCTTTCAATACAGATAAAGGATCCTTCGCGCAATTATTACTTCCCATAATAAAATACACCTGTAATAACTTAGACATTTTCTTTGTTTCAATGCGCATCGTGTGTTTCCTCCCCCTTACTTTAACTCCTCAATCTTCCCATACTTCTCAATATCATCAGAAGTAGTATTCGCTAACTGATTTAAAAATTCAATTTGGAAACTACCAGGTCCTTTTTCTACCGTTTTAGCCGCTGCTAGTTCCGCTGCTACTCCATAAAATGTTAATGCAGCTACTGCTGCTTTTACATAATCTTTTTCTACTGCTACAAATGCTCCTATTACCGAAGTTAGTAAACAACCTGTTCCCGTAACTTTCGTTAAAATAGGGTGACCGTTTCGAATAACAATAGTTCTCTCTCCATCTGTAACAACATCTTCTTTTCCAGTAATAACCGCAACTGTATTTAATTCGTCTGCTGCCTGCCTTGCAATACTTACAACATTGCCATGTCCAGTACCAGCGTCTACCCCTTTAATTTCCCATTTCTCATTAATAACATTTGCTATTTCAGCTGCATTTCCGCGGATAATTGCTAAATCGATTTCAGCCGGAATATGTCTCGCAACTTCTGTTCGATACGAAGTTGCTCCTGCACCAACTGGATCAAATAGTACTGGCACATTGTTCGCATTTGCTGATTTACCTGCGAGTAACATCGCTTCTACTTCTTCAGGACGAAGTGTCCCCATATTTAATACTAACGCTCCAGCAATGCTAGCCATTTCTGCTACTTCTTCTTTTGCATACGCCATTACAGGCGATGCCCCAAGTGCCAACAAACCGTTAGCAGTAAAATTTGTTACAACAACATTTGTAATATTATGAACAAGCGGATTAGATTCTCTCACCAAATCCACTACTTTACTAATTTCTTTCATATTCATCCTTTTCATCTCCTAACTATAATGATGGGAGATACACAAAAAGACACTTCGCGCGTACGCAAAGTGCCTGAACATGTGCTTTTACACTCTCCCTACGCTGGCATTATCCAACAGGTTCAAATGGTCAATGACGGACTAGTCATACTCTCAGTTTGTATCCACAAACTCCCATGTGTTTCTTATTCATCTACTTCAAAGTCTACTCTTATTCTAGTAAAATAACAAGTTCTTTACTTTTCTATTTAATATAGAAGCAACTGATAAAGTGAAACTTTAATCAGTTGGGATTTTGTTCACTCCATTAAAAACAGCTCAAATATGGAGCGAAACTGAATCTCAAGAAGATGTATGCTATATTTAACTTATGGAAATTTGAAAGGATGTTTTTAATATGTCAAAAAGCGTTGTAATCGCTGAAAAACCTTCCGTTGCACGAGATATTGCTCGTGTACTGAAGTGTGATAAAAAAGGAAACGGCTATCTTGAGGGTAGTAAATATATTGTAACTTGGGCTTTAGGCCATCTTGTTACATTAGCTGATCCAGAAAGCTATGATGTGAAATATAAAAAGTGGAATTTAGAAGATTTACCGATGCTACCTGAGCGTTTGAAATTAACGGTTATTAAACAAACTGGTAAACAATTTAATGCTGTAAAAAGTCAGCTACTTAGAAAAGATGTAAATGAAATTATTGTAGCAACAGACGCTGGACGTGAAGGGGAATTAGTCGCACGCTGGATTATCGATAAAGTTAAGATAAATAAACCAATCAAACGTTTATGGATTTCTTCTGTAACCGATAAAGCAATTAAAGATGGTTTTGCAAATTTAAAACCAGGTAAAGCCTATGACAATTTATACGCTTCAGCAGTTGCGCGTTCAGAAGCTGACTGGTATATCGGTCTTAATGCAACTCGTGCTTTAACGACTCGCTTTAATGCCCAGTTAAATTGTGGCCGTGTGCAAACCCCTACTGTTGCTATGATTGCTAGTCGCGAGGATGAAATAAAGAACTTCAAAGCACAAACTTACTACGGCATCGAAGCTCAAACAATGGAGAAGCTCAAACTTACTTGGCAAGATGCAAATGGCAATAGCCGTAGTTTTAATAAAGAAAAAATCGATGGTATTGTAAAAAGTTTAGATAAACAAAATGCTACTGTTGTGGAAATTGATAAGAAACAGAAGAAGTCATTCTCTCCTGGTCTTTACGATTTAACTGAATTGCAACGTGATGCAAATAAAAAGTTCGGTTACTCTGCTAAAGAAACATTAAATATTATGCAAAAATTGTATGAACAGCATAAAGTGCTAACGTACCCTCGTACAGATTCACGCTACATTTCATCTGATATCGTTGGAACACTTCCAGAACGTCTAAAAGCATGTGGTGTTGGAGAATACCGTCCCTTCGCACATAAAGTATTACAAAAGCCTATCAAACCTAACAAATCATTTGTTGATGATAGTAAAGTAAGCGATCATCATGCGATTATTCCAACAGAAGGATACGTTAACTTCTCAGCATTCACAGATAAAGAACGCAAAATTTATGATTTAGTTGTAAAACGTTTCTTAGCTGTTTTATTCCCAGCATTCGAATATGAGCAACTAACATTACGTACCAAAGTTGGTAGTGAAACGTTCATTGCACGCGGAAAAACGATTTTACATGCTGGTTGGAAGGAAGTATACGAAAATCGATTTGAAGACGATGATGTAACTGATGACGTAAAAGAGCAGATTCTACCTCACATTGAAAAGGGCGATACATTAACTGTAAAGTTACTTATGCAAACATCAGGCCAAACGAAAGCACCTGCACGCTTTAATGAAGCAACTTTACTTTCAGCAATGGAGAATCCTACAAAATATATGGATACGCAAAATAAACAACTTGCTGATACGTTAAAATCAACTGGTGGATTAGGTACTGTAGCGACACGTGCAGATATTATCGACAAACTTTTCAATTCTTTCTTAATTGAAAAACGTGGTAAAGATATTCACATTACATCAAAAGGTCGTCAATTACTTGATTTAGTACCAGAAGAATTAAAATCACCTACACTAACTGGTGAATGGGAACAAAAACTTGAGGCAATTGCAAAAGGAAAATTAAAGAAAGAAGTATTCATTTCGGAAATGAAGAACTATACGAAAGAAATTGTTTCTGAAATTAAATCGAGTGATAAAAAATATAAACATGACAACATTTCAACGAAGTCTTGTCCAGATTGCGGTAAACCAATGCTAGAAGTAAACGGCAAAAAGGGAAAAATGCTCGTATGCCAAGATCGTGAATGTGGTCATCGTAAAAATGTATCTCGTACAACAAACGCTCGCTGTCCGCAATGTAAAAAGAAACTAGAATTACGTGGTGAGGGTGCAGGCCAAATTTTCGCATGTAAATGTGGCTATCGCGAGAAATTATCAACATTCCAAGAGCGACGTAAAAAAGAATCTGGAAACAAAGCCGATAAACGTGACGTTCAAAAATATATGAAACAACAGAAAAAAGAAGAAGAACCATTAAATAACCCATTCGCAGAAGCATTAAAAAAATTAAAATTTGATTAAACAAAAAGGTTCCTACCTCTATCGGTAGGAACCTTTTATTTTAGTGAATGATTTTACTTCCTTTTGCATTCTCAACAAATTTTTCACTTGATTTGTTAATTGGTGTTTTCAGTAATAACGCAGCAACGATCATAACTACTACGAAAGCACTTAACACAAGTAAATCTCGCGTTACGATATCCCAAAGCATTCCGCCAACTGTTTCACGAATTGCGCTAATTGCGTATGTGAATGGTAAGAACGGATAAATCGCTTGGAAGAACGCTGGTGTCATTTGGATTGGGAATGTTCCGCCCGATCCTGCTACTTGCAGTACAAGTAAAATGATTGCCATCGATTTCCCAACGTTTCCGAAAATAGAAACGAGTGAGTATACGATACAAACGAAGACTCCACCAATAAATAAACTAAATAACACAAACCAGAACTTATCGACTACGTACGTACCGAGTAAGAATATATCTCCCATCGATACGATAAACGCTTGTGAAAGACCTATCGTTAAGAATGTTAATAAACGTCCGAAGTAAATTTCATGGCTCTTATAATTCGCGCCCTCTTCGTGTACTTCTACCGTTAATAATGAAACCATTAATAATGCGCCTACCCATAATGCAAGCACTGTATAGAATGGTGACATCGCTGAACCGTAGTTCGGCATCGCAAATAATTTATTCTCTTTTAAATTTACTGGATTCGCAAAGTAATCACTTTGCTTTTCAACATCGTTTTTCAATAAGCGTATGATGTCTTTTAAATCCTCTTCAGATTCAAAATCACGAATTTTATCTGCTAATTCTTTAATCTTTTTCTCAGTAGCTGGCATTTCAGCTTTAATATCTGCTAATTTCTTTTTCCCGTCTACTAAGCCTTTTGATGAATCTTCTAGTAATTTTTTAACATCTGGAAGCTTTTTGTCTGCCTCTTTTAAAATTTGAGATGTGTTTTTAGACATCTCTTTTGTGCGAGCAATTGCTGCATTGAAATTTGGAGTGATTTCTGAGTCATATTTAGCTAAAATGTCACCAATTTGGCCCGAAACACTTTTAGACACTTGATTAATACTTTCAATAACATCAGCTGCTGGTTTTTGACCTTTATTAATAGCGTCAATTCCTTTATCAGTTAACTCCATTCCTTTTTGCAAACCATCTTTTGCTTTATTTAACTTAGAAATTGTACCATTAAGGTTTTTATCACTATTCACATCAGCTAACACTTTATTTGTACTTTCCAGAACTGGAATCATGTCATTAACTAAATTCCAACTTGCTTTGAACTGCCCATTCAAATCATTTAAGGCTACTTTTGTAGAATCTAATCCATTAACACCTTTGTTACTTAAGTCTTCTCTTGCTTTTTCAAGCTCTATTTTTAATCTGCTGTAATCATTTACAGCTTTATCATATTTTTCTCTACCGTTGTCTAACGCTTCATTTGTTTGGTTTACTAACTCATTTGCCTTTTTGATATCTTGATTTAAATTACCTCTTAGTTGCTGCGCATCTTCTTTTACATTCTCAGCTTTGTTTTTCAATTGCTCAGCTGTGCTTACTGCTTTTTCGAAATCTGCTACAAACGTCGCATTATAATCTGCTTCTGCTTGATTTACCAAGTTATTTATTGTATCCAATTTTTTATTAGCAGCATCTCTTACATCTTGTTTCACTTCTTGCCCTGTACCAATAATATTGGCAATATCTTTAACGCCACCATTTGCATTTTCAATAGCTGATTTAAGGTTTGTTAATTTTTCTATTCTCTTTTGAAAGAATTCTTTTCCAAAATCAGTTGATGCAGACTCTTTAAATTTAGTAAAGACATCAATTAAATATGAAACACTATCTGCTCGACCTTGCAGCGTCTCAGAAACCTTATTAAGATCTTGTTTCGCTTTTTCTGGATCAAAATTACCATTTTGCAACCCATTTATAACGCCTTGTGCATAAGTTGTTCCGACACGTATTGAACTAAAAACATTATTTACAGTTTGATTAATATTTTTAGCAATGTTTTTATACCCCTCACCATTCACTTGCGGTAACGCTGGAATTTCTGGTATTTGTGGTACTTGCGGAATAGTTATATTAGGCAACACTGGGAATTTAGCTGGATCTGGAAGTGCCAGATTGAAATCCAATGATGGATTCTTTAAGAAATCCGTAATTGCCGCCGCACCATCTAAACCTTTTTGCATTACCATTAAATTATTCTTAATAGTTCCTGGAGCACGTTGCAATGTTTCATCATTTCTAGCAAAGAATTTATCTAAATTCCCTAACGCTTCTTGCCCATCATTTATAACACTCTCTACAACCGGCAACTCTTTTTGCGCTACTTTCACAACATCTTCTGCTCGAGTTGCATCATCTAATGCCTTATCCATAAGTGTATTCATTTCTGGGAACTGCGCTTCTAACTTAAATACAAGATCTTTTACTTTTTCGATACTTGGTAAATTTGTTTCTAAATCGATTCCAAGATCATTGAAAACTTTAAAAATCTCACCGTTTGCTGTTTTTACAAAGTTTTTACTAATTTCTTCTGTAATGCCTGATGCACCTTTTGCTGTAATCTTCGGTGCAATCGCGTTTACTTTTTCATTCACATAATAATCCAGTTCTGGTTTTTTAGGATTTTCATCCAGAACAGTTGCAATTTTTTCAGAGAAGTCTTTTGGAATCGTAATACTTGCATAATAATCCCCACGCTCAACTCCGTAAATTGCTTGTTTTTCATCTACAAATTTCCAGCCAAGATTTTTGTTTTTCTTAAGGGAGTCTACAATCTCTTTCCCGATATTAATGTCTTTCCCTCTTAAATTAGAACCTGCATCTTGGTTAGAAACTGCAATGGGAACCTCTTTTGTATTTCCATACGGATCCCAAGAAGCTTTAATGTTAAACCATGCATATAACGATGGTAAAATCATTAATCCTAAAACAATAACAATTGCAGCCCAATGTTTGGCTACATTCCGTAAATCTGTCTTATAAATACGCCAAATCTGTTTCATAGAAGTTATCACCTAATTATATATTTTTCCTTCTTTAGAAAATGATACATACATTTTGCAATTATATCACTTTCTACATCGTGTATTAACCAAAAACGTACTATTTTTTCCCATTAACTTTCACTTACTTCATTATATAACGAAGTGAGTGAAAGCATGAATACAAAATGACCAAATCGGTTTTACATTCAATAATAACAAATATATATGAAATGTCATAAAAAATACAAGTATTTTCTCTTGGAAATACTTGTATTCCAAAAAAAAATCCTCACAGCTTTTATTCTCTGTGAGGATTTCTTCTATTATATATCCAATTGAACCTCTACACCGAAATGATCTGAAATTACATTTCTGTTTGTACCATTAAAAATAACTTTTGAAGAATGAACCTTTTTACTTTGGTTACACAATATTAGATCGATTCGCAAATTATGTTTATTTTCATCCCAACCAGCAATCTCACCTTGGACAGTCGTTCCTTCATCCTTCTCTATTGCTAATTCATATGTGTCATACAAACCTTTTTGCATCATATACTCATAACCTTCGCCTTCCAACCGAGCATTGTTATTAAAGTCCCCCATTAAGAAGGCGAGCTTATTGCTATCTACACGCTCCATCAAACGATCGACTTGACCTTTGAATGACTCTTCTTCATCATTCCACCAACCGAGATGGCAAGAGTAAAACGTTATATTCTTACCATTATAAGCAATTGTTGTACTTACAATTTTACGCGTTTTCCAATACGTTGTATCCTCGTTTTCTGAAATAAAGAACGTATCTTCTTTTATAATATTATGCTTCGTTATAATCGCTAATCCTTCTTCGTACAAGTCATAACCAATATGAGAGAAATCCCAAGTAATATTGTAATCTTTTACATGTAGCGCTTTTAACTCTTCTAATAGTAAAAGTCCAAAATTATCTTTTTTCTTGTTACCGCATACATTTTCAGCTTGTATGGACTGACTTACTTCTTGCAATGCGATGACATCGTACTCTTCTTCTTGAATTACTTTAGCAAGGTATTTTATCTTTTCTATTTGATTCTCTTCTTGCCAAGAATGACAGTTTAAAGTTAGCAATTTCATATTATTACGCACCTAACATATCTTGAATGTCTGACTTTAATACGTCAGCTTTCGGACCATATACCGCTTGTACACCTTTATCTTTTACAATAAGCCCTAAAGCACCATTTTGTTTCCACTGTGCTTCTGGTGCAACAACATCTAAGTCTTTTACTGTTACACGTAAGCGTGTCATACAAGCATCTACGTCAGCAATATTTTCTTTTCCACCTAATAAATCGATAACTTTTGTTGCTAATGAACCGTCTTGTACATTTCCTGTTCCTTCTGATGCCTCATCTTCATTATCAATATAGTTACCTGCACGCCCTGGTGTTGGTAAATTGAATTTTTTAATTAAGAAATTAAATAGTGTAAAGTTAAGACCGAAGAACACTAATGAAACAATAACAAAGTTGATTAAGTCTCTTGTTAAACCTGCATTAACCATCATTGGTGTACGAGTAATTAACTCAATAAATCCAAATGCATGAACACGTAAGTTAATTAAATCAGCTAGTGCGAATGCAAGTCCTGTTGTAATAGCATATACAACATATAATACTGGAGCAATAAACATGAACATGAATTCAATTGGTTCTGTTACACCTGTTAAGAATACTGCTAATGCTGCTGATAAAAACATTGGTTTATATTTTGCACGCTTTTCTTTATCAACGTTACGGAACATCGCAAATGCAATCCCCATTAACGCTGCTGTTGAGCCGATAACTTGTCCAGCTTTGAAACGAGCTGGTACAACGTTATTTAATAAATCGTTATATGCCTTCGTATCTCCATTTGCTAGTAAATTATTTAAATCTGTAATCCATGCAAGCCATAATGGATCTTGTCCTGCTACAACTTGTCCAACTTTTGAACCAGTTAACATCGTATATGTTCCGCCTAGCTCTGTATAGTTCATCGGAATCGTTAACATATGGTGTAAACCAAATGGTAATAATAAACGCTCTAACGTTCCATATACAAACGGTGCAACAACTGGTGCGCTATCTTTTGAAGCTGCAATCCAGCGACCAAATTCATTTAACCCACTTTGGATGAATGGCCATAGAAGTGATAATACAATCGCAGTAACTGTAGACCAAAGAATTACAACGAATGGTACAAATCGTTTTCCATTAAAGAATGCTAATGCCTGTGGCAGTTTATTATAGTTATAATATTTGTTATATAAAGTAGCTCCTAAGAAACCTGTGATGATCCCTACGAACACTCCC
Organism: Bacillus thuringiensis; assembly: GCF_001595725.1. Lineage (GTDB taxonomy): Bacteria > Bacillota > Bacilli > Bacillales > Bacillaceae_G > Bacillus_A > Bacillus_A thuringiensis_K. The sequence continues at coordinate 398,080 of NZ_CP014282.1, read as the reverse complement.
ATGTTTAATGCAGGTGCACCAAGTACAGAAGTAAAGTAATCTTTTACAATTAAATCTCCCGCTATTACTGAAGAAACTTTCGCTTTTGAATCCGCTAACATTTCAGCGTTTACGCCAAATATAGCTCCTGTAATTCGGTTTGTTAAGACGAATGCTAATAGCGCTGCAAATGCACCACCCGCGCGATCTTTCGCCCAAGATCCCCCAATTGCTACTGCGAATAAGATGTGTAGATTTGTAATGATTGCCCAACCGATGTCTTCCATTACGCGAGCGATTGTATGAACTGCGTTAACATCCCCAGCAGACATACCAATTAACTTACCGATGGAAATCATTAAACCAGCTGCTGGCATTACAGCTACAACAACTAATAAAGCTTTCCCGAACTTTTGCCAAAAATCAAAAGACGTAATTTTCATCTGTTCTTCCTCCCCTTTATTTATAACAACATAATGATTTAAATTATAATTTCTGTCCCTTTTATGAAAACGATTCCTCATATCATTTTTCTTTTTACGCAACCGTTTTCATAAATCTATTTTAATAAAAGCGTTTTCACTTTGCAATAGAAATTTATTTTTTTTCATAAAAAAAGATGCTCAAAGAGCATCCTTTTTTATTATGAAATGCGATAAACCCTTGTTTCATAAGGTTTTAAAGCAATTGTTGTTACTTCTTCATGTTCCGCAACTTCATAGTTATTTAAAAGCAAACGTTTGCGTTCTAGTGCAAATGAACCCTCATTATACACAGCTTCCTCTTTTGAGATATTACTAATTACAATGACTTTTTCATCCTGTAACGTACGTGTATATGCATAAATTTGTGGATCGTCTTCTAAAAGTAAATCGTACGTACCATAGTTCAGTACATCGTGCTCTTTTTTCAGGGCAATCATTTTCTTATAGAAATTGAAAATAGACTTTTCTTCATTTTTTTGCTTCTCAACATTAATTTCTTTGTAATTTGGATTCATGCTAAACCAAGGTGTACTTGTTGTGAAACCAGCATTCATCTCATCATTCCACTGCATAGGTGTACGTGAATTATCGCGGCAAGAAGCCCATATAATCTCCATCATATCTTGATGTGGTACGCCCTCTGCAATTTTCTCGCGATATAAATTTTTAATTGCTACATCATCGTAATCTTCAATATTTGGTAACTGAACATTTGTCATACCAATTTCTTGTCCTTGATAAATAAACGGTGTACCGTGCATAAAGAAATACATCGCTCCTAGAGCTGTTGCACTTTCACGCCAATATCGTTTATCATCTCCCCATGTTGAAACGATACGTGGTTTATCGTGATTCTCAATATATAAAGCGTTCCATCCTTTATTTTCTAATCCTTTTTGCCATTTCGTTAATACTTTTTTCAATCCTACAACATCAAGGTCTTTCTTCTTCTCTGCATCCCATAAACTTAAATGTTCAAACTGGAATACCATATTGAACTTACCTTGCTCTTCTCCAACCCAAAGCTCAGCATCTTCAATCTTAACGCCATTTGCTTCACCAACAGTCATAATATCGTACTTAGAGAATGTATTTTCTTTTAGCTCTTCTAATAAAGGTTGAATACCTTTTACATTCATATGTTTATCAAAAGATGGCACATATTTTAACTCTTTTGGATTTGGCATATCCTTGAGACCTTCTTCTTTTTTAATATGACTAATCGCATCAACGCGGAAACCATCAATACCTTTATCAAGCCACCAATTAACTGTATCGTATAATACTTCGCGAACTTCTTTATTCTCCCAGTTTAAATCTGGTTGTTTACGCGAGAATAAGTGTAAATAATATTGTCCTGTTACTTCATCATATTCCCATGCCGAACCATTAAAAATACTTTCCCAGTTGTTTGGTTCCGCACCATCTTTACCATCATGCCAAATATACCAATCACGCTTCGGATTGTCTTTAGATGAACGAGACTCAATAAACCATGGATGTTCATCACTTGTATGATTAATAACTAAATCAATAATAAGCTTCATATCACGCTTATGAACTTCATCTAGTAAAGCATCAAAGTCTTCCATCGTACCAAACTCATCCATGATATCTTGATAATCACTAATGTCATAACCATTATCATCATTAGGTGACTTATACATTGGGCAAATCCAAATTACATCTATACCTAAATCTTTTAAATAATCCAGTTTCGCAATAATACCTTGTAAATCTCCAATACCATCTCCATTTGAATCCATAAAGCTACGTGGATAAATTTGATAAGCAACTGCTTCTTTCCACCATGTCTTATTCATAGTCCTTCTCTCCTTTTGCATCCCATCGGAATTTCATGCAAACGTTTTCGTAACACTATCATAACAAAATATGAACAGTTTGCAACTGTTTTCATTGAACTCTATGTAGATTCTTTATTCTTATGCTTTATTTATTTCTCACAAGAGCAAATCTCATTCCTCATCAGCTCTTGTCCACGCACGCGAACGTCGTATACCATTTCGATTAAGAAGCGGACATCATAGTTACGATAATTTTTCTCTTTTGTATCCCTCCTTTTCATATGTAAAAAGGTATACAATAAAAAATCATCCAATATGCCGTTACCTCGCAGCATGTTGGATGATTCAAATTGATTTTCTATATCGTTTCAAATTCTTGCTCCTACTCATAAACTTTTACTTATAGATTAATTGTATTTCGTATCATTTTCATGCAATGAATGTAATTTAATATTTGGAAATTTATCTTTTTCAATACCGCTATTATAAGAAACAGGAACTTGAAATTCGAATTGCTTTGTCTCGTGTTTTTGCAAATAGACTGGTTTCGGTACCGGATAACTTTTTGAATTTTCGTTTGCATTATCATATAAAACAACTTTTAATGCTTGTGAATGACTACGATAATTTTTTAAAGTAACGATGCACTTTCGTTCGATATCCTCTCCATTTTTCTCCACTCTACACTGGCTATCATCTTTTTTATATTCTATGGCTTCTACACCTGTTTTTCCTGCGTAGTACCATGTTTTATTCAATGTCTGGAGGATGTTATTTAAAATAAACGGCATCATTAAAATCAAAATACTAGTACCTACTACTTTTATCTTATTCATTTTTCTAAATGTACTAGACTCCTTTTTTCCTAGCCATTTTAAAAATAATATAAATGCAATTACATGTAGTATGAAAGAAACAATCAATATATTTGAGACTTTATAATCCATATAAACATACGTATGTATCGGAACCCTATAGACGTTGAATAGTTTTTCCCCAATTAATTCATTATCATTTGGAATTTTTAATAATAATAAAACCCCTATACTGTAACAAATAGCTACTAATCGATCATACTCAATGCGAATCATTCCTTCTCCCCTTTACTTTGTTTTTTATTATCGATTTTAGCTATTATTACCATACTATACAATCTTTTTATAGCGGATAACGTAAAAAAGTCCCTTATAAATATATAAAGAACCTTATTAATATACCGTATGAATTAAAAATCAATATACAATTTTCACATAGAGATTTCTTCAAAATATGTTGGATCATGTATTGTAATTTTTTTATCTAAAATTGTAACAATGCTATCATTTTTTAATTGTTTTAATACACCGCTAACTGTCTCTCGAGATGTTCCAGATATTTTGGATATTTCAATTGTTGTAAGTGGACATGAAATTACAATCTTTTCCCCACTCTGTTCTCCTAAATCCTGCATTAAATAATTTAACGTTTGGATAACACGATCTTGTGCATTAGGAATTGTAATATTTTGCACTCGATTTTCGTTCAATTTTAATATAGATGATAATTGCTGAACAACGTACATCAATTGCGTTCTGCTGGATTTTACCATATCTTCAAAGATTACCGTTGGAATATAATATACCTCCACATCCGTCATTGCTTCTGCTGTATAGTTATATCCTCTGTCTGTAAACATACCACCATAAGGAAAAATAGAATACCGCTTTACATAGTCATCGTATAATAAGTTCCCATTTTGATTAACCCGCTCTAACTTTACAAAACCATCTAACATGAAGTAAATTCTTTCCCTTGAATCCCCTTCTAAAAATAAAAATTGACCTTTTTTATAAGTTCGCCAATAAACAAACTCTGTTAACCCTTTCAATTTTTTTTCTGTTAAATGAGCAAATAATTCGAACTGCTTTAAGTCTTTCACTACGTTCCGTCTATTCATAAAATTCCCTCTCTCTTGCTGTATGTTGGAGCGAAAAATCAAGAAAGCGTATTCAATTTGAATTTTATCATAATTAACTTATATATTCAGATTTCATCATGAAAACTTTATGAACAATGAGCACAAAAAATATTAATAAATAAAAAGAATGAAGTTACTAACTCCATTCTTTTTTACTACTAAGTAGCGTACATAATAATTTAAACATACATGCATACATTCTGTTTTGAAATAATAGTACCAGCTTTTTCTTCTAGTGCTTCATATACTTTTTCTAAAGACGTAATAATCGTTTTTCTTTTTGGATTTGTATTAACAAAATTAATAGCAGCTTCAATTTTTGGAAGCATGCTTCCCGCAGCAAATTGTTGTTCTTCAATATATTCTTCTAATTGATTCACTGTGACATGCTCTAATTTTTTTTGATTCGGTTGATTATAATTTACATACACATGATCAACTGCAGTCAAAATAACGAGCGTATCAGCATCTACTAATTCTGCTAATTTCTGCGCAGCGAAATCTTTATCGATAACCGCTTCAGTTCCTTCTAACCCTTCTTCAGAATCAATTACTGGAATTCCACCTCCGCCAACAGCTATCACTATGTTTCCATCTTCGACCAAAGAATTAATAACTTTATGTTCATGAATACTTACAGGCTTCGGTGATGGAACAACACGTCTCCATCCTCTACCAGCATCTTCTTTAAACACTGCTTTTGTTTCATCCATTAATCTTCTGGCCTCTTCTTCTGTATAAAAAGGACCAATTGGTTTAGTTGGATTTCTAAATGCCTCATCTTTTTTATCCACAACAACGCGTGTTATAACCGTTGCTACGTCTTTATTTATATTCCGCTTTTTCAATGCCTTTTCAATCGCATTTTCCATCCAATATCCAATCATCCCTTGGCTCATTGCCCCACAAGTATCTAATGGCATTGCAGGTGTCTTTTCCGTTTCTGCAGCTTTTTGCTGTAATAAAATATTCCCCACTTGTGGGCCATTTCCATGCGCAATTACTATATCCACATCATTTTCCATTATTTTCACAAGTTGTTCCGCCGTTTTTTCCAACGCTTCTTGCTGCGCTCCCGCAGTAGCTTCTCCAGACTGTATCGCATTTCCCCCTAGTGCAACTACAATTTTTCTTCGTACCATATTCCAGCCCTCCAGTTGATTTCGCTTTCACAGCGCTTTATAAAGTAATACTGCCTGTAATTAATCCATAAATCGCAAAGAATGCTAAAGCACCAATTACTACGGATGATGCTAATTCCACTCGAGTAAATATTTGCTTCGAACTCTTTTGCTTTTGAACATTGTAAAAAATAAAAATACCTGGCGCATATAAAGTCATTGTTAATAATAAATACTCTAAACCGGCTGCATAAACTAACCACACGCCATAAATACTTGCTATCAAGCCAATTATTATATTTTTATTTCGATCTGCTTCTTCAGACTTTAAGCTATGCTTCAGTTGATAAAATGCTGAAAAAGCATATGGGATTAAAATAGCTGAAGATGCTAAAGAGAATGCAAAGTTATACGCCTGATCAGAAACGACGAATGTTAACAAGAATATTTGTATTAAACCATTTGTTATCCATAATGAATTTACTGGAGCCTTATTTTTATTTTCTTTTGCGAACCATTTTGGAAATACTCCATCTTTAGCCGCTAAATATGGAATTTCAGAAGCGAGCAAAGTCCAACCTAACCAAGCACCTAATACAGAGATGACCAAACCTAAATTAATAAAGATAGCACCCCATTTTCCAACAACACTTTCAAATAAATAAGCCATAGCCGGATTTTTCAAACCTGCAATATCTGCTTGCTGCATAAGTCCAAGAGACAATAATGTGATTAAAATGTAAATGATGAGTGTACCAATTAAGCCAATAACGGTTGCTTTCCCTACATCACTTCTATTTTTTGCTCGACTGGATAAAACAACAGCCCCTTCTACCCCAATAAATACCCATAAAGTTACAAGCATTGTACTTTTAACTTGGCTGCCAACTGCTCCCCATGAAAAAGAACCAGTTTGCCCCCAAAATCCATCTAAGAACGTATCAATATGAAACGCGAAGATTCCTATGACAATAAATACAAATACAGGTACTAATTTTGCGATTGTAGTTATTAAATTCACAAGGGCTGCTGATTGAACTCCACGTAAAATTAACATGTGAACACACCATAATAATACGCTTGCACCAATAATAGACGCTACATTTTGCCCGCCTTCAAAGATCGGGAAGAAATATCCTAATGAAGAGAACAATAATGTACCGTAAGCTACATTCCCAAGCCAAGCAGATAGCCAGTATCCCCACGCACTATTAAATCCCATAAAATTACCAAACCCTGCTTTTGCATAGCTAAAAATACCACCATCTAAATCTGGTCGTTTTACAGTGAGATTTTGAAAAGATAATCCGAGTGCAATCATTCCAATTCCTGTTATAACCCAACCAATAATAATGGGTCCCGCACCAGCACCTTTTGCCATATCACTTGCTAAATTAAATGCTCCACCACCAATCATAGACCCAACTACAAGAGCCGTTAGTGTAAACAACCCTAATTTCTTATCTTCACCCATTCCACTCACCTCTCTTTAATTGCAATAACAATACAAAAGCAATAGTGAATGATAGTGTCTAAAGGAGGAGAAAGAAGAAAGGAAAACTCCCTTCCTTCTTTACTCCATGTCTCCTAAAGTAGCTGCCATAACCGCTTTAATTGTATGCATTCTATTTTCAGCTTGATCAAATACTTTTGAATGTTTACTGCGGAATACTTCGTCAGTTACCTCCATTTCTTTCAACCCATATTTCTCATAAACTTCTTCGCCATACATCGTTTCAACATCATGAAATGCAGGTAAACAATGTAAGAAAATCACGTTTTCATTCCCTGTTTCTTTAATCATTTTCATATTTACTTGATAAGGTTTCAATAACTCCACACGTTCAGCAAATTTTTCTTCTTCCCCCATAGACACCCATACATCTGTATAAATTACATCTGCATTCGCAACAGCTTCTTCCACATTACTTGTTATCATTACCTGTTCGTTATATTTTTTTGCTAAATCAATTACTTCTTGTGCAGGCCATAAAGATTCCGGTGTACAAATACGTACATCCATTCCAATGATTGCTCCACCAACTAGTAAACTATTAGCAACATTATTTCGTCCATCTCCAACATAAACGAGCTTCACATTTTTTAATTTTCCTATATGTTCTCTAATTGTTAATAAATCTGCTAGTGTTTGTGTTGGATGCCACATGTCTGTTAATCCATTCCAAACCGGCACACCAGAATTTTGTGCTAAAGATTCTACAGTTTCATGACTAAATCCACGAAACTCAATTCCGTCAAACATACGCCCTAACACTTTTGCTGTATCCTCTACAGATTCTTTTTTCCCAAGTTGAATATCACCTTTCCCTAAATATTCAGGATTTGCCCCTAAATCTGTACATGCTACTGTAAATGCACAACGCGTACGAGTAGAAGTTTTTTCAAATAAGAGCGCTACATTTTTACCTTCTAAATAATGATGCGGGATACCATTTTTCTTTTTCTCTTTTAATTCTGCTGCCAAATCTAGAAAATATAACAATTCTTCTTGTGTAAAATCTTTTTCTGCTAGAAAGCTTCTTCCTTTTAAATTTGGTCTAGTCATTAACATACTTCATCCCTACTTTCTCCGTTATTTATACTAAATATCTTTACGAACAATTGGCATACTCATGCAACGTGGACCCCCACGACCACGAGATAATTCCGAACTTAGCACCTCAATCACTTCTATACCATGTTCCCGTAATAACGTATTGGATACATAGTTGC
>NZ_CP014282.1:32500-87500 GCF_001595725.1 Bacillus thuringiensis | reverse complement strand
GGTTGTATTCTACCACTGAACTACTTCCGCAAGACATGTTTGAGATATTTTATTAAAAGTGCGGGTGAAGGGAGTCGAACCCCCACGCCAAAGGCGCTAGATCCTAAGTCTAGTGCGTCTGCCAATTCCGCCACACCCGCATATTAATTAAAATGGTGAGCCATGAAGGACTCGAACCTTCGACCCTCTGATTAAAAGTCAGATGCTCTACCAACTGAGCTAATGGCTCTTACAATAAAAACTGGTGCCGACTAGAGGACTTGAACCCCCAACCTACTGATTACAAGTCAGTTGCTCTACCAATTGAGCTAAGTCGGCTAAATGGTGGAGGATGACGGGATCGAACCGCCGACCCCCTGCTTGTAAGGCAGGTGCTCTCCCAGCTGAGCTAATCCTCCGGATTGCCTGGCAACGTCCTACTCTCACAGGGACAAGGTCCCAACTACCATCGGCGCTAGAGAGCTTAACTTCCGTGTTCGGTATGGGAACGGGTGTGACCTCTCTGCCATCATTACCAGACTGTATTCATTTAAGACAAGAATCATTGTAACTCATTGAACTTTTAAAGTCAACAAGTTTTTTATATTCTTTCAAAACTAGATAACATTGCTTCATATTATATGGTTAAGTCCTCGATCTATTAGTATTCGTCAGCTCCACATGTCACCATGCTTCCACCTCGAACCTATCAACCTGATCATCTTTCAGGGATCTTACTAGCTTACGCTATGGGAAATCTCATCTTGAGGGGGGCTTCATGCTTAGATGCTTTCAGCACTTATCCCTTCCGCACATAGCTACCCAGCTATGCCCTTGGCAGAACAACTGGTACACCAGCGGTGCGTCCATCCCGGTCCTCTCGTACTAAGGACAGCTCCTCTCAAATTTCCTACGCCCACGACGGATAGGGACCGAACTGTCTCACGACGTTCTGAACCCAGCTCGCGTACCGCTTTAATGGGCGAACAGCCCAACCCTTGGGACCGACTACAGCCCAGGATGCGATGAGCCGACATCGAGGTGCCAAACCTCCCGTCGATGTGGACTCTTGGGGGAGATAAGCCTGTTATCCCCGGGGTAGCTTTTATCCGTTGAGCGATGGCCCTTCCATGCGGAACCACCGGATCACTAAGCCCGACTTTCGTCCCTGCTCGACTTGTAGGTCTCGCAGTCAAGCTCCCTTATGCCTTTGCACTCTACGAATGATTTCCAACCATTCTGAGGGAACCTTTGGGCGCCTCCGTTACACTTTAGGAGGCGACCGCCCCAGTCAAACTGCCCACCTGACACTGTCTCCCGGGTCGATAAGACCCGTAGGTTAGAATTTCAATACAGTCAGGGCGGTATCCCACCAGCGCCTCCACCGAAGCTAGCGCTCCGGTTTCAATGGCTCCCGCCTATCCTGTACAAACTGTACCAAAATTCAATATCAGGCTACAGTAAAGCTCCACGGGGTCTTTCCGTCCTGTCGCGGGTAACCTGCATCTTCACAGGTACTATAATTTCACCGAGTCTCTGGTTGAGACAGTGCCCAAATCGTTACACCTTTCGTGCGGGTCGGAACTTACCCGACAAGGAATTTCGCTACCTTAGGACCGTTATAGTTACGGCCGCCGTTTACTGGGGCTTCAGTTCAGAGCTTCGCTTACGCTAACCCCTCTCCTTAACCTTCCAGCACCGGGCAGGTGTCACCCCCTATACTTCGCCTTACGGCTTCGCAGAGAGCTGTGTTTTTGCTAAACAGTCGCTTGGGCCTATTCACTGCGGCTTTCCGTTAAGAAAGCACCCCTTCTCCCGAAGTTACGGGGTCATTTTGCCGAGTTCCTTAACCAGAGTTCTCTCGCACACCTTAGGATTCTCTCCTCGCCTACCTGTGTCGGTTTGCGGTACAGGCACCTTTTATCTCGCTAGAAGCTTTTCTTGGCAGCGGGGAATCAAAGACTTCGCTCCATAAGGAGCTTCCCCATCACAGCTCAGCCTTTACGATAAGCGGATTTGCCTACTTATCAGCCTAACTGCTTGGACGTGCACAACCAATCGCACGCTTCTTCTATCCTTCTGCGTCCCTCCATTGCTCAAACGATAAAGAGGTGGTACAGGAATATCAACCTGTTGTCCATCGCCTACGCCTGTCGGCCTCGGCTTAGGTCCTGACTAACCCTGAGCGGACGAGCCTTCCTCAGGAAACCTTAGGCATTCGTGGACGGGATTCTCACCCGTCTTTCGCTACTCATACCGGCATTCTCACTTCTAAGCACTCCACCAGTCCTTCCGGTCTGACTTCACTGTCCTTAGAACGCTCCCCTACCACTGATACCATTCGGTATCAATCCGCAGCTTCGGTGGTGTATTTAGCCCCGGTACATTTTCGGCGCAGAGTCACTCGACTAGTGAGCTATTACGCACTCTTTAAATGGTGGCTGCTTCTAAGCCAACATCCTAGTTGTCTAAGCAACTCCACATCCTTTTCCACTTAATACACACTTTGGGACCTTAGCTGGCGGTCTGGGCTGTTTCCCTTTTGACTACGGATCTTATCACTCGCAGTCTGACTCCTAAGGATAAGTCATTGGCATTCGGAGTTTGACTGAATTCGGTAATCCGATGAGGACCCTAGTCCAATCAGTGCTCTACCTCCAAGACTCTTACACTTAAGGCTAGCCCTAAAGCTATTTCGGGGAGAACCAGCTATCTCCAGGTTCGATTGGAATTTCTCCGCTACCCACACCTCATCCCGCACTTTTCAACGTGCGTGGGTTCGGGCCTCCATTCAGTGTTACCTGAACTTCACCCTGGACATGGGTAGATCACCTGGTTTCGGGTCTACGACCACGTACTAAACGCCCTATTCAGACTCGCTTTCGCTGCGGCTCCGCCTCTTCAGCTTAACCTCGCACGGGATCGTAACTCGCCGGTTCATTCTACAAAAGGCACGCCATCACCGTTAACGGGCTCTGACTATTTGTAGGCACACGGTTTCAGGATCTCTTTCACTCCCCTTCCGGGGTGCTTTTCACCTTTCCCTCACGGTACTGGTTCACTATCGATCACTAGGGAGTATTTAGCCTTGGGAGATGGTCCTCCCAGATTCCGACGGAATTTCACGTGTTCCGCCGTACTCAGGATACATTCAAGAGAGAACGAAGTTTCGACTACGGGGTTGTTACCCTCTACGACGGACCTTTCCAGGTCGCTTCGTCTACCTCGTTCCTTTGTAACTCCGTATAGAATGTCCTACAACCCGAGGCAAGCCTCTTGGTTTGGGCTATGTTCCGTTTCGCTCGCGCTACTCAGGAAATCGCATTTGCTTTCTCTTCCTCCAGGTACTTAGATGTTTCAGTTCCCTGGGTCTGTCTTCCTTACCCTATGTATTCAGGTAAGGATACCATACCATTACGTATGGTGGGTTTCCCCATTCGGAAATCTTCGGATCAAAGCTTACTTACAGCTCCCCGAAGCATATCGGCGTTAGTCCGTCCTTCATCGACTCCTAGTGTCAAGGCATCCACCGTGCGCCCTTTCTAACTTAACCAAACTAAAATTAAAAAATATGAGCTACACTGTTATCTATTTTCAAAGAACATACATTATATATGAGAGATAGTTCTCTCAAAACTGAACAAAACGAAACACGGAAACTTTATTGATGAACAGCGTTCATCAATTCTCCATAGAAAGGAGGTGATCCAGCCGCACCTTCCGATACGGCTACCTTGTTACGACTTCACCCCAATCATCTGTCCCACCTTAGGCGGCTGGCTCCAAAAAGGTTACCCCACCGACTTCGGGTGTTACAAACTCTCGTGGTGTGACGGGCGGTGTGTACAAGGCCCGGGAACGTATTCACGCGGCATGCTGATCCGCGATTACTAGCGATTCCAGCTTCATGTAGGCGAGTTGCAGCCTACAATCCGAACTGAGAACGGTTTTATGAGATTAGCTCCACCTCGCGGTCTTGCAGCTCTTTGTACCGTCCATTGTAGCACGTGTGTAGCCCAGGTCATAAGGGGCATGATGATTTGACGTCATCCCCCCTTCCTCCGGTTTGTCACCGGCAGTCACCTTAGAGTGCCCAACTTAATGATGGCAACTAAGATCAAGGGTTGCGCTCGTTGCGGGACTTAACCCAACATCTCACGACACGAGCTGACGACAACCATGCACCACCTGTCACTCTGCTCCGAAGGAGAAGCCCTATCTCTAGGGTTTTCAGAGGATGTCAAGACCTGGTAAGGTTCTTCGCGTTGCTTCGAATTAAACCACATGCTCCACCGCTTGTGCGGGCCCCCGTCAATTCCTTTGAGTTTCAGCCTTGCGGCCGTACTCCCAGGCGGAGTGCTTAATGCGTTAACTTCAGCACTAAAGGGCGGAAACCCTCTAACACTTAGCACTCATCGTTTACGGCGTGGACTACCAGGGTATCTAATCCTGTTTGCTCCCCACGCTTTCGCGCCTCAGTGTCAGTTACAGACCAGAAAGTCGCCTTCGCCACTGGTGTTCCTCCATATCTCTACGCATTTCACCGCTACACATGGAATTCCACTTTCCTCTTCTGCACTCAAGTCTCCCAGTTTCCAATGACCCTCCACGGTTGAGCCGTGGGCTTTCACATCAGACTTAAGAAACCACCTGCGCGCGCTTTACGCCCAATAATTCCGGATAACGCTTGCCACTACGTATTACCGCGGCTGCTGGCACGTAGTTAGCCGTGGCTTTCTGGTTAGGTACCGTCAAGGTGCCAGCTTATTCAACTAGCACTTGTTCTTCCCTAACAACAGAGTTTTACGACCCGAAAGCCTTCATCACTCACGCGGCGTTGCTCCGTCAGACTTTCGTCCATTGCGGAAGATTCCCTACTGCTGCCTCCCGTAGGAGTCTGGGCCGTGTCTCAGTCCCAGTGTGGCCGATCACCCTCTCAGGTCGGCTACGCATCGTTGCCTTGGTGAGCCGTTACCTCACCAACTAGCTAATGCGACGCGGGTCCATCCATAAGTGACAGCCGAAGCCGCCTTTCAATTTCGAACCATGCAGTTCAAAATGTTATCCGGTATTAGCCCCGGTTTCCCGGAGTTATCCCAGTCTTATGGGCAGGTTACCCACGTGTTACTCACCCGTCCGCCGCTAACTTCATAAGAGCAAGCTCTTAATCCATTCGCTCGACTTGCATGTATTAGGCACGCCGCCAGCGTTCATCCTGAGCCAGGATCAAACTCTCCAATAAAGTTAGTTTGTCTAGCATCTAAAATAAAAATTGACGTTTCACGTTGTTTGTTTCGTTCAGTTTTCAAAGAACTACTTCGTCGCTCGGAAGCGACTTTATCAATATAACATTTCGTTATATTTTCGTCAACAACTTTTTTCAATAACTTGTTTTTCGTTTGTTTTGTTTGTTACCTTTCGTGGCAACGAATATAAATATACCAGTTTGATTATTAAAATGCAATAGTTTTTCTAATAAAATTTTTAACTTAGTAAAAAAGTATAAAAACAGCACATTTCTTCTATATAAATATAATTTCTCGCACTATCAAGATTTACTATACCCACGCAACTCATGCTCAAATAAAAAAAGCTTTGGAGAAATCTCCAAAGCTTAGTCTTGTTTATGGCGCATAGCAGGGAATAATAATACATCACGAATAGATGGTGCATTTGTTAATAACATAACTAGACGATCAATACCAATTCCTAATCCACCCGTAGGAGGCATACCGTACTCAAGAGCTTCAATATAATCATCATCCATCATATGAGCTTCGTCATTACCTTGTTCGCGCTCTTTTAATTGCGCTTCAAAACGTTCTTTTTGATCGATTGGATCATTTAATTCAGTGAATGCATTTGCATGTTCACGTGCAACGATAAATAATTCGAAACGATCTGTGAATCGTGGATCTTCATCATTCTTTTTCGCAAGCGGCGAGATTTCTACCGGATGACCGTAAATAAATGTTGGTTGGATTAATTTATCTTCTACTTTTTGTTCGAAGAATTCATTTATAATATGACCAACTTCCATTGTATCTTTAATTTCTACATTATGTTCTTTTGCAAGTTCACGCGCTTCTTCTACACTCATCGGATTCCAGAAATCAGCTCCAGAGTATTGCTTAATCGCATCTACCATATGAAGACGTGTCCATTCTGGTTCTAGATTAATTTCATAATCACCATACTGGATTGTTGTTGTACCCAGTACCTTTTTCGCGATATGAGCAACCATATCTTCTGTTAACTTCATAATATCTTTATAATCAGCGTATGCTTCATATAATTCAATCATCGTAAACTCAGGGTTATGACGAGTTGATACACCCTCATTACGGAATACACGGCCGATCTCATATACTTTTTCTAAACCACCCACAATAAGACGCTTTAAATGTAGCTCAATTGCGATACGCATATATAATTCCATATCTAACGCATTATGGTGTGTAGTGAAAGGACGCGCAGAAGCTCCACCTGCAATTGCATGCATCATAGGTGTTTCCACTTCAAGATAACCGTTGTCATCTAGGTATCTTCTCATCTCACGAATGATTTTACTACGAGTAACGAACGTTTCACGACTTTCCATACTTGTAATCAAGTCTAAGTAACGTTGACGGTAGCGTTGTTCAACATCTTTTAATCCATGGTATTTATCTGGTAATGGACGAAGAGATTTCGTTAATAGCGTAAAGCCTGTTGCTTTTACTGAAAGTTCTCCAACGTTTGTTTTGAACACTTTACCTTCAATACCTACTAAATCACCTAAATCTGCTGTTTTAAATAATTCGTACTCGTCATCTCCAACAGCATCTTTACGAACATAAATTTGAACTTGTCCATGTAAATCTTGAACGTGTGCAAATCCAGCTTTCCCTTTTCCGCGTTTTGTCATAATACGACCAGCGATAGAAACAGCGATTTCCTTCTCCTCTAATTCTTCCTTAGAGAACTCTCCATATAGACTCACTAAGTCAGTTGTTGAATTTGTGCGTTCAAATCTTTTACCGAACGGGTCAATTCCTTGTTCACGTAAATTATGTAGCTTTTCACGACGAACAATCAATTGGTCGTTTAATTCTTCGTGGTTCATGTTATCCATGATATTGATATCACTCCAGCTCTATTTAATTTTACAATATATACAGTATAGCATTTTCTACTCAACTAGAAAAACTGCCAGCAACTAACTGGCAGCTCTTCTTTCTTTCACGTAATTATAGGAAGTGTATAGAAGAATGTCAATCTCCTATGTCCATTATTAACCAACGTAAATTGTTTGTTGTTTCGCTTCCACTTCTTCTACAAATGTACCTAACACATTCGCAAGGTCTTCCCGTGTGTTACAAGCATTAATACCATTACGTACACTCGCATTACCACGAACACCTTTTAAATACCAAGCTGCATGTTTTCTCATCTCTCTTACAGCGACACTTTCATTCTTTAAGTCGATAAGACGATCTAGATGCAACATACATACATCAATTTTCTCGCGCACTGTTGGTTCCGGCATTAATTCACCCGTCTCCAAATACTTTACCGTACGATAAATCATCCACGGATCTCCAAGAGCAGCACGACCAATCATAACACCATCTACACCAATTTCATCAAGCATACGCTTTGCATCTTGCGGCGTTGCGACATCACCATTTCCGATAACCGGGATATTTACAGATTGTTTTACTTGTTTAATAATATCCCAATCCGCTTTTCCTTCATACATTTGCACTCGTGTACGTCCGTGAACCGCCACAGCTTGGCCACCAGCACGCTCAACAGCCCTAGCATTTTCTATTGCGAAAATATGTTCTTCATCCCAACCGATACGCATTTTAACTGTAACCGGCTTTTCAACAGCATCTACAACCGCTGCTACCATTTCATATATTTTATTCGGGTCTAAAAGCCACCTTGCCCCCGCATCACATTTAACGATTTTCGGCACTGGACAACCCATATTAATATCAATTATGTCTGCTGTCGTATATTTATCTACATATTTCGCAGCATCTACAAGAGTTTCTTTCTCTCCACCAAAAATTTGTAAACTTAATGGCTTTTCTCTCTCGTCGATATATAACATATCTAATGTTCTTTTATTATTAAGCAATATTGCCTTATCACTTACCATTTCAGCACAAACTAAGCCGGCACCAAATTCTTTTACTGTTAAACGGAATGCAGAGTTACACACTCCCGCCATCGGTGCTAGTACAACCGGATTTTTCATCTCGATATTTGCAATCTTTAACAATCAATCTACTCCTTCCTGTACAATCACTTTGGCATTAATTCCTCTATTGAAACATTTAATGCCTTGGCAACTTCTACTACAAAATCTTGAGAAGGCGATCTATTCCCTCTCTCAACCTCACCTAAAACAGATACAGATACCCCTAGTTCTTTAGCAAAACCTTCTTGTGTATAGCCTTTTAGCTTTCGAAAAGCACGAATGCGTCTTCCCCATTTTTCTGCTTCCATACCGTTACTCCCTCTCGCCTTTTCATTTCTTCTACTTGTGAACGTGAAATGTTTTGTTTTATGTCTTGATTAATCTCTAACAACGGAACGATAACAAAAGCTCTTTCAAACATCCGCGGATGCGGAACAATAAGATTCTCTGCTTCAATATTCTCTTGATTATAAAGTAAAATGTCAAGGTCGATAGTCCTCGGCCCCCACCTAATTTCCCTTTTTCTTCCTAGGTCATTTTCTACTTTTTGTGTTACTTTCAATAATTCTTGTGGTGATAAATTGGTAGAAATTTTTATAACTAAATTTAAAAAGCAACTTTGGTCAGTATAGCCAACTGGCTCAGTTTCATATACAGATGAAATATCATCAACCTGAATATAAGGATTTTTATTTAAAAACTGAATCGCTTCAGTTAGATACGTATAACGCTCTCCAATATTTGACCCTAATGCAATGTAAGCTATATTGTTCATGGACGTCCTCTCGTAATTTCTACTGCTACAGCACGATAATGACCCGGTATCGGTGGATCCGGCTTAATTACCTTAATTGTACAGCGCGAAATACTTTCATATTGTTTTAATATATCTGCAGCAATATTTTCAGCGATACTCTCCACAAGCTTATACTTTCTATCCTCAACAACTTTTCTACATAATTCGAAAAGCTCTCCATAATTGACCGAATGCTCTAAGTCATCACTTTCCCCTGCACACTTTAAATCCAACTCCACCGTTAAGTCAACTTTAAATCTCTGACCTAATTTATTCTCCTCTGGGAACACACCATGATAACCATAAAACTCCATATCATGGATATAAATTTTATCCAATTACCTTACCCCCTTACCAATCATCGCATCCATCATTTTAGCCATACGCGCCATTTCTTTCACATCATGGACACGAACAAACTCACAGCCCTTTTCAATACCAAGACAAACAGTAGCTCCCGTTCCCTCAAGGCGTTCCTCTACTGGCAAATCTAATACGTGCCCAATAAAGGACTTTCTCGAAGTACCTAAGAGAACCGGATAACCTAGCACATTTAACTGTTCTAAATTACGCATCGCCTCTAAGTTCTGCTCAGGTGTTTTAGCAAAACCGATACCTGGATCTAAAATAATATTCTCATCTCGCACACCAGCATTTTTAACAATTTTAATACTGTCATACAAATCAGCAATCATATCCGCCATTAAATTACGATAATTCATATTATCGCGGTTATGCATTAAAATGATGGGTACATCATAATGAGCTGCGACTTCAGCAATTTTTGGCTCCGCCTTCGCTCCCCAAATATCATTAATAATATGAGCACCAGCCTCAATTGCTTGCTTTGCAACTTCAGCTTTATATGTATCGATAGATATAGGCAATTTTACTTCTTTTGAAACTGCTTGAATCATCGGGACAACTCGCTTTATTTCTTCTTCTACTGATACTTTAGCAAAACCTGGGCGAGTAGATTCGCCACCAATATCAATAATATGAGCACCTTCACCTTGCATTTCTTTTGCGTGACGTACCGCAGCATCTACCTCGTTGTAACTCCCACCATCAGAAAACGAATCTGGTGTTACATTTAAAATTCCCATGATTAATGTTTTTTCATTTAAATTCAATGTATATTCGCCGCAGCGTAAATCATAATCCCACTTCAAACTACGCATCTCCTCTTCGTAATTCATTTCTGCTCCATAATTTCTCTCTTTGCATTCCATAAAGGTACATTAAACTTTTTGTAACCACTCCTACTTTACCCGGGAAATCCTGCGCTTCTATACGATAAAGCGGAACAATTTCTTGAATGGAGTTTGTTACGAAGACTTCATCCGCTGAAAGTAGCTCATCTTTTGTAAAGAAACCTTCCTTTACTTCTATATTTAATTGTTCAGCACTCTTTATAATAAACGCACGAGTGATACCATTTAAAATCCCTGTCTCTAACGAAGGCGTATATAAAACATCACCTTTCACAAAAAATAGATTCGAAACAATACCCTCTGCAACATAACCTGCTTCAGTAAGGAAAATACCTTCCTTACTCACAACATTTCCAATTTCACGCTTCCCTAAAATATTATTTAAATAGTGATGAGACTTCAGGCGAAATGTTCCTTCCGGTGTATTTCGCACTTGTTTTAGAATAACACCTTCTTTTTCCGCTACATCCCCCGGCGCTGTTAAAGGTTTTATAAAAACAATAACCGAAGGCTCTTCATACATTTCCGTTTGTAATCCTATTTCATCTATACCCGCTGATACATTAAAACGTACATATGCATGCTCCAATTCATTCTTAGCGAGTAAATTTTTTAAAATAAGCATCACATCATTTTTTGTCATTGTCCATTTAATTTGCAATGTATCCAGCGCTTCTATTAAACGATCATAATGATCATCCAATAAGAAAGGATGACCATTATAAATACGAAACGTTTCAAAAACTCCAAGACCATATAAATAACCATGATCATAAGGAGAAATTTTCGCTTCACTTGCTTCTACATACTGACCATTTACGTAAATTAACATAATGTTGCACTTGGCCTGTATTTACAAATGAAATTCTGTAACAACTCTTTCCCATGAGAAGTCATAATAGATTCCGGATGGAATTGCACACCCTCTATCGGCAATGTCTTATGACGAAGTGCCATAATTTCTCCTTCCTCTGTCCAAGATGTTATCTCTAAGCAATCGGGTAACGTTTCTTTCTTAACAATAAGGGAATGATAGCGCGTCGCAGTAAACGGATTAGGAATATCCGAAAAAATCGTCTTTCCATCATGATGCATAAGCGACGTTTTCCCATGCATTAATCGTTCTGCACGGACAACCTCTCCACCAAACACTTGTGCAATGGATTGATGCCCAAGACAAACTCCAAAAATCGGAATCTTTCCAGCAAAGTATTTAATAACTTCCATACTAATCCCCGCTTCATTAGGACTACATGGACCTGGAGAAATCATTAGAAAATCTGGTTTCATATTCTCAATATCTGAAATGGTCACTTCATCGTTACGTTTAACAACGAGCTCTTGTCCAAGTTCTCCAAGAAACTGCACTAAATTAAATGTAAAAGAATCATAATTATCAATCATTAATATCATTTCTCTCACCTAACCGTTTCTTCGCTACGTTCTTTTGCACGCCATAAAGCAATCGCCTTTTTTAACGACTCTTTATATTCATTTTCTGGATTTGAATCAATTACAATTCCCGCCCCTGCTTGTACATGAGCTTTTCCATCTTTAGCAAGAAGTGTTCTAATTACAATATTCAATTCTGTATCTCCAGAATAACCAATCCAACCGATTGAACCTGTATAAATCCCTCTTCGAACAGGTTCTAATTCCTCAATAATTTCCATCGTACGTATTTTCGGGGCACCAGTAATTGTTCCCCCAGGGAATACAGCCTTCACTAAATCAAAAGCATCTTTATCTTCTTCCACCTCACCACGCACATTAGAAACAATATGCATAACATGTGAGTATTTCTCAATTACCATAAATTCATCTACTTCTACAGTGCCATATTTACAAACACGTCCTAAATCATTTCTTTCTAAATCCACAAGCATTACATGCTCTGCTCTTTCTTTTTCGTTCTCAATTAATTCTCTTGCTAATTCTTCATCCTCTTGCTCATCCGCGCCTCTAGATCTCGTTCCAGCAATTGGTCTTGTACTTACTTCAGTTCCTTGTTTCTTAATTAACAACTCTGGCGATCCACTAACAATTTGAAAATCCCCAAGCTCCAGGTAACCCATATATGGAGATGGATTAATTTCACGAAGACTTGTATAAATTTCTAGTGGGTGTGTCTGTAACGTTCTTTCTTGTCTCGTCGACAAGTTTACTTGGAACACATCACCCGCCCCAATATATTCTTGAATACATTCAACTGCCTTCATAAAGCTGGCTTCAGTAAAAGCAACCGCTTCACTTTTCTTTTCAGGACTTTCAAAGGGCACTGTCACTTCAGGCGCTTCTGTCATCCAAAGACCCTTCCACTCATTTAGCCGTTCTTTTGCCTCTTCATATTTATCTACATAATGCGTAATAATCCATAACACTTGTTCTTTTTGATCATAGACAAATACGTCATCAAATAATAAAAAGAAGATGTCAGGTATATTAATATCATCTTCCGCAAGAGAAGGCAGCTTTTCAATATAACGGATACAGTCATAACTGAAATAGCCAATTGCACCACCTTGAAAAGGCGGATACTCTGGGTTATAGTCCGTCTTCCATTGTTCCATATATTCTTGCATTAAATCTAACGGATTCCCTCGTTTTATTGTTTCCTTACCACTTTCACTTATATGTAACGTTTCATCCTTCCCTTGGATTACCGCTACTGGGTTCAGCCCTACAATGTTATAACGACCGCCACGGCCACTTTCTAACAAAATATGTTGCGATTTACCCTGAGAAAGAAATTTATATTGCTTAAAGAAATCTAACTGATATGGAATAGAAAGCGCTAAAGATTTTCTTCGTTGCATATCAACACCCCGTCTTCTTTTATCCCACCCTCTTAGATAAACCAGCTCAAACTACATAAGTTATTTATATAGAGATTGATTATACTCGAAGGCTAGTGAAAATAATTTAATTATACTACCTCTTATTTTACATGAAGTTTTCTAGTCATTCACTCTTTTCCTATTTCCAATCCCAAAAGAAAAAGCACCCTTTTTCAAGGATGCTTTTTCAATCGCATTTAATTATGATTCAAATTGATAAAGTGGTGTACTTAAATAACGTTCACCGTTACTCGGGATAATAACAAGTACCTTTTTCCCTTTACCTAACTTTTTCGCAACTTCTGTTGCTGCATAAATAACCGCGCCCGAAGAAATACCAACTAAAATACCTTCCTCTTTAGCCACTCTTCTCGCATATTCAAATGCTTGCTCTGTTTTCACTTGAATAATTTCATCATATACTTCTACATCCAACGTCTCCGGAACAAATCCCGCCCCAATTCCTTGGATTTTATGTGGACCTGGTTTCCCACCAGATAATACTGGTGAATCTGCAGGTTCTACCGCATAAATTTTAATATCTTTATACGCTTCCTTCAGTACTTCACCAGCACCAGTGATCGTTCCACCTGTACCAATACCTGCAATAAACGCATCTAATTGGTCGCCCATTTGTTCAATAATTTCTGGACCCGTTGTTAAACGGTGAATTTCTGGATTCGATTGGTTTTTGAACTGTTGTGGTATAAAGTAGCCATGCTCTTTTGCTAATTCAGTCGCTTTACGAATTGCTCCACCCATTCCTTCAGGCCCTGGAGTCAATACTAATTCCGCACCGTAAGCACGTAATAAATTACGACGCTCAATACTCATTGTTTCTGGCATTACTAAGATTGCATTATATCCTTTAGCAGCCGCTACCATCGCTAAACCAATTCCTGTGTTACCACTTGTCGGCTCAATGATTGTATCGCCTTCTTTTAATAATCCCTTTTTTTCAGCATCTTCAATCATAGCTAATGCAATACGATCTTTAACGCTACTCCCCGGATTCATAAATTCTAATTTTAAGTATATATCTGCGCTGTCTGATTCTACGATGCGGTTCAACTTAACGATCGGCGTTTTCCCGATTAATTCTGAAACTGATTGTGCCACTCGCATTCCTGTCACTCCTAACACCGAGTATTTTTATTGGTTTTATCTATATTTAGATTTTGTCAGAAAATTCCCTGTTTGTCAATTCATTTGGAGGATCGCTCCTCTTAATTCCCTTATTACAAATTCTCGATTAAATTTGTAATATCTTCTTTAGAGAACTTGTATCGTTCATTACAGAAATGACAGTGAACTTCCGTCTCTTCCTCTTCTTCACGAACTTGCTCTAACTCTGTTTTACCTAAACTAATTAATACACTCTCAATACGCTCGCGTGAGCATGTGCAATTAAATTGAACATCCATTGTTTCTAATACTTTTACTTTATCTTCTCCAAGAACTGCATATAGTAGCTCTTCCGGAGAAAGGCCTTGTTCAATCAACGTTGATACAGGCGGAATCTTTTGTAAACGGTCTTCAATAAATGAAATCGTTTCATCTTGCGCACCCGGCATAATTTGAAGGATAAATCCACCTGCCGCTAATATGCTATCATCTCCATTTACAAGAACACCAACACCTACAGAAGAAGGCGTTTGTTCAGAAACTGCAAAATAATACGTAAAGTCTTCTCCTAATTCTCCTGAAACGATTGGAGATTGACCAATAAACGGCTCACGCATTCCAATATCTTTAATTACAGTTACAAACCCCTCTGTACCTACCGCTTGATATACACGTAACTTCCCTTGTTCTGTTCCTTCAAAATCAACATGCGGATTCGTTACATAACCACGTACATCTCCATTTGCATGAGCATCTACTAAGATAGGGCCAATTGGACCGTTACCTTCTACCTTAATTGTTAACTTTTGCTCACCTTTTAACATTGCACCCATCATTGTACCCGCAGTTAAAGAACGCCCTAGTGCCGCTGAAGCTGTTCTCCATGTATCATGACGTCTTTGCGCCTCACTTACTGTATTTGTTGTACGCACACTATACGCACGCACTTCTCCATCAAACGCTAACGCTTTTACTAAATAATCTTTCATACGTATTTATTCACCTTTCTCATGCTGTAAATTTGCATTACGTTCATATAACATATACAAACCTTTTAACGTTAAAAACGGATCTACAATATCAATTACATTCGATTCTTCGGAAATTAATTTTGCCAATCCACCTGTTGCAATAACTTTAGGTTCTTGTCTAGCTTCTTCTTTCATACGCTTAACAATACCTTCCACTTGTCCAACATAACCATAAAGAATACCAGATTGCATCGCACTTACTGTATTTTTCCCAACAACACTGCTTGGTTTTGTAATTTCGATACGAGGAAGTTTTGCTGCTCTGCTATATAAAGCCTCTGCTGAAATCATAATTCCTGGTGTAATAACTCCACCCATATAATGCTTTTCTTCGTTAATATAACAATATGTAGTAGCCGTACCAAAATCAACGATAATAAGCGGACTTCCATATAAGTGGATTCCTGCTACTGCATTTACAATTCGGTCTGCGCCTACTTCACGCGGATTTTCATATTTAATATTTAGTCCTGTTTTTATCCCAGGCCCTACTACAAGCGGTTTAATTTTAAAATATTTTTCACACATGCGCTCTAAAGCAAACATAATTGGTGGTACAACTGAAGACACAATAATACCTTTCACATCTTCAAACGAAAGACCCTCATGCTCAAGCAATTGCTTTACAAGCATTCCATATTCATCTTCTGTCTTATGACGATCTGTTTCCATGCGCCAATGCTGACGAAGTTCCCCCTCTTCAAACACACCTAGTACAGCATTTGTGTTCCCTACATCCAATACAAAAATCATATTCTCACCACTTATCTTATTTAATCTATATTTGTGCAGTATGTATAAAACTTATAAAAACATCATATCACACATACTTATATAATCAGCTTTCCTATCCTCATCATTTTACAAAAAGATTGCTCTCTATTTCAATTTTTAATACTAGTTTTACTTAAATTACTTTATCCACTAAGTTCTCAATAGTAATTAACAAAGGTTTTAACAAACAAAAAAGGAGTGACGATAGTCACTCCTTCTTTTCTTACTTATCTTCTTTATCTTCATCGTCTTTCTTCATGTTGATGTTTACTTTCACATCATCTGAAGATGTTGGACGTTCTGGCAATCTGCCGTAATCACATAAATGATTGATTTGCTCTGCATCTAACGTTTCTACTTCAAGTAACGTTTGCGCGATAATATCTAGTTTATCACGGTTTTCAGTAAGAATTTGTTTTGCACGAGCATAACATTCTTTCATAATTGATTGCATTTCCATATCGATTTCATGTGCAATCGCATCACTATAGTTTTGTTCTGAGTGGAAGTCTCTTCCTAAGAACACTTGACCACCTTGCGAGCTACCAAATTGCATCGGTCCAAGTTTGTCACTCATACCAAATTCCGTAACCATGCGTCTTGCAATACCAGTCGCACGTTGGAAGTCATTATGAGCACCTGTACTCACTTCACCAAATACAATCTCCTCAGCTACTCGGCCACCAAGTAAACCAGTGATTTTATCAAGTAACTCTGGCTTTGTCATGAAGTAACGATCTTCTTTCGGAAGCATTACCGCATATCCACCAGCCTGACCACGAGGGACAATTGTTACTTTATGAACGACATCAGCTTCATCGAGAACAACACCAATTACAGTATGACCTGCTTCATGGAAAGCAACGATATTACGTTCTTTTTCAGAGATAACACGACTTTTCTTAGCTGGACCTGCAATAACACGATCCGTCGCTTCATCGATATCACTCATATCAATTTTCTTCTTATCTTGACGTGCAGCTACTAAAGCAGCTTCGTTTAATAAGTTTTCAAGATCCGCACCAGAGAATCCTGGTGTACGAGTCGCAATCGCTCTTAAATTAATATGCTCATCAAGTGGTTTATTACGCGCATGTACTTTCAATACAGCTTCACGGCCATTTACATCTGGACGATCTACTGTAATTTGACGGTCAAAACGACCTGGACGTAATAACGCTGGGTCAAGAATGTCTGGACGGTTTGTCGCAGCAACGATAATAATACCTTCGTTTGCACCGAATCCATCCATTTCAACAAGTAATTGGTTCAATGTTTGCTCACGCTCATCATGACCACCACCAAGACCTGCGCCACGTTGACGACCTACTGCATCAATTTCATCAATGAAAATGATACAAGGAGCATTTTTCTTTGCATTTTCAAATAAATCACGTACACGTGATGCACCGACACCGACAAACATCTCTACGAAGTCAGAACCACTGATAGAGAAGAATGGAACGCCAGCCTCACCTGCAACAGCACGCGCTAATAAAGTTTTACCTGTACCTGGAGGTCCAACTAATAGGACACCCTTTGGAATACGAGCACCAACTTCAGAGAACTTACGAGGGTCTTTCAAGAATTCAACTACCTCAACAAGTTCTTGTTTCTCTTCATCCGCTCCAGCAACATCTCTGAAACGAACTTTTTTCTTTTCATCATTATATAACTTCGCCTTACTTTTCCCGAAGTTCATAACACGGCTACCGCCGCCTTGAGCTTGGTTTAATAAGAAGAAGAATAAAATGAAGATGATGACAAATGGAATGATTGAAGTAAAGAATGTTACCCAAGCACTTGTTTCTTCTGCTGGTTGATACTTAACTTCGGCACCTTTCGCTTTATCATTAATTTTCTTTTGTAATTCCTCAGTATTTGGTGCATAAGTAACAAATTGTTCTCCTTGGCTAGAGTTATTAAATTGTCCTTTTACCTCAAATACACCATTTTTCGGTTGAAGTTGCACATTACGCACTTCACCGCTTTCTAGTTTAGTAATGAATTTGTCGTAGCTAACTGATGTCGTTTTTTGTGTCGAACCATTAAAATAGCTCACGATTCCAATTACTACTAAGAATATCAGTAAATAAAAGATGGTATTACGGAAGATACGATTCATTCCTAACCTCCTCTCACGGCATAAACACTATAGTAAATCGTAACATAGAAAAACTTTCCTATACAATTGTGAAGCCTATATTTAATTAATTTGAGTAAACGCTTGGTTTTAATACGCCTACATAAGGAAGATTACGGTACTGCTCTTTATAATCTAATCCATATCCTACTACAAATTCATGTGGAACAGTAAATCCAACATAATCCGCTTTCAGATCAACCTTACGGCCTGTTGGCTTATCTAATAATGTAACAATTTTTACAGACTTCGCTTTACGATATTTGAATAAGTCTACTAAGTAGCTTAGTGTAAGACCACTATCAATAATATCTTCGACGATTAAAATATCGCGACCTTCTACAGAAGTGTCAAGATCTTTTAAAATTTTCACTTCGCCTGTTGAAACTGTAGAGTGACCGTAACTAGATACAGCCATAAAATCCATTTCAAGATATGTATCTGTTCTCTTTAATAAATCTGCCATGAATGGCATTGCGCCTTTTAATACACCAATTGCAAGAGGTACTGTGTTTTTATAATCCTCTGCAACAATTGCACCTAGTTCGCGCACCTTTTCTTGTATTTGCTCTTCAGAAATTAATACTTTTTCGATATCTTGATTCATCATTTCATTATCCTCCCGGAAGACTCCTTGCTTTTGTAGTGAATAATCATATATTTATCCTTCTTTGCCATCTCTTTCGAAATTGCAAATGCAGATCGCTTCAACAAGGGTACCCAAATAATGGTCCCACTTGCATCACAAACGACCGGCCATTCTTCTCTTTTTTCTTTCGGTACTTTTGCTTCGATAAAAATAGCTTTTATCTTTTTCGTGCCATTCATACCTTGTATTGACATGCGATCTCCATTTTCCCTAGAACGAATACGAAGTGGATATGATATATCATTATACTTAGCAACAAATACTGTTTCATTCATGTTACTTGGTATATCTTCGCTCACCTCTGTTACAAATTCATCCCCGTTCAATAGCGTAATGGTCCCGGGTACTGATAAATCTTGTAAAAAAGGAGAAACAATTTCTTGTTTAAATCTAAAGCTACACTCCTCGTATGTACGAACAATTTTCAAATCACCCGGAAAATCAAGTGAACCTGAAGGTTGTGTCCGCTTAAAAAACTCAATCACCTTGTCAATATGTATGGAAGAAAGAGAAGATGGAATCTTATATTCATAAAGATAGTTTAATATTAGTTGAATCCCTCTTCTTTGTAAAGGCATAGACATGGATTCAAAGGCAGGAATTGATAAGCTAATTTGTTTATCACTTTTTTTTGTAATTACTTTATTCATTTTCTCAAAAGCTAATTCCTGCAAATAGGCCTCATCCTCTTGCATCTGCACGCTAAATTTTTGGAATTTCTCATGCACTTGTGGATTTTCTTCTTTCAAATGAGGAAGGACATATTTACGTAATCGATTCCTTGTATATACTTCCTTTTTATTACTCGGATCTATACGTGGCATTAAATTTAGCTTATTACAGTAATCAACAATTTCTTCCTTTGTTACGCCAAGTAACGGCCTAATTAAATATCCATTATGAAAAGGACGCTTCACTGCAATTCCTGCATATCCTTTCGGAGTACTCCCTCTTACGAGACGCATTAAAATTGTCTCGACTTGATCATCTCCATGATGTCCAAGAGCAACATATCTTGCATCATATTTCTTCATTATTCTTTCCAAAAATGCATATCTGCATTCTCTAGCAGCAACCTGTGCATTCATTCCGTATTGCTGTTGATATTGTGATACATTAATCCTTATCGTTTCACAAATAATTCCCAGTTCTTCACAAAGGCCCTGCACAAATTGTAAATCCTCATAAGATTCATCACCTCTAAACATATGATCCACATGAGCAACTACAATTTTCAACTGTTTTTCCGCTCTTTTTTCTAATAAATAATATAAAAGCGCTAACGAGTCAGGACCACCAGAAACTCCCACAACAATTGTTGAATCATTCTTTAATACATCATGCTGCTTTACAAAGTCATCTACTTTTTCAACAAATGTATCTTTCAACTTCGCAATCACCTTTCATTAAACAAGAACAGCAACCTTAGTCGCCTTGTCTACAATGGTACAACTTTTACAAACATTGTGCAAAAAAAAGATATACAAAAATTACATTTTTATCTTACATCCTCCGTGTATATTCACAAAATTAATAACATTACCTTTTTCCACAAAAAAACCTAGGTATACACCTAGGTTTTTAAAATCAAATTATAGATAAACATTCCACTTACATTTTACTGCGCCTGCATTCCTACAATCGGAATCGTAGCCCACTTGGGCATATTTTTCTTCACTTTTGCCACTACAATAGTCATATCATCATTTATATAACCGTCACAAGAGCGAATCACTTCTTCCATAATGATATCAGCAATTTCTTGCGGGTCTTCGGTTTGCAATTCTTTAATTTTTCGTTTCATCCACAATTCATGATTCTCCACATGCTGCGCTCCTTCAAAAATCCCATCGCTCATCATAATAAGAATATCGCCCGTTTTTAATTGTTCACCCACCACATCAACTTCAACATCTTCGATGATTCCCATCGGTAAATTACTTGCTTCAATTTTCAAAATATTATTTGCACGTTTAACAAAACTCGGCGTCGATCCAATCTTTAAAAACCTTGCACTCGCATCCCGCAAATCTACCATAGCTAAATCTAATGTCGTAAACATTTCTTCTGTCGTTCTCAAAGAAAGAATTGAATTGATAGACTTAATTGCTATTTCTTCATCAATGCCTGATTGGAGTATTTTTTGTAATAATTTCACCGTTTCCTTACTTTCCATATGAGCTCTTTGCCCATTACCCATACCATCACTAATTGCAAGTGCATATTTACCAACACTTAAATCCATCATCGCATAAGAGTCACCCGAAACAAATCCACCGCCTTTTGCAGCTGTAGCCAATCCTGTATCAAGAGAATACGTCTTTGCCGAACCAAATGATATTAAACTATGGCCATTTGGATAAGAAGACTTTTCTTCATGTTTAACGACAATATTTTCTTTAAGGATATCCGAAAGCATCGGTGCAACTAATTTTTCACACTCACCATGTTCATTAGATGCAACTGGAATTAACATTTCAATATCAATACTTCCTCTATCTAAACAATAAATATCAACATGCTCTACTTCGACACCAAAATCACGGAACGCTTGCATAATCTGTTCTTCCTGCACTTGATGATTTTCACGCTCTCGTTGTATCTCCTTAGCAAAATCCTCCATAACCTTTGATACACCTAATAGTTGCTCGGCTACTATTCTACGATTTTCCTTCATTTGTTTTCGTAATTTTTGACCCTCATAGAAGTGATCTAATTCACCTGCTACTAAATCCGTCACTTTTTTCCCTCTCACACAATGCTTGTCCCACTCACGAACTAATTTACGATTATGTTGCAGGGTTCCTTCTTCCGTTTCATTCATTATTTGTTTCATATAATCGTACGTTTTATCAAAATTCACTACCCAGCATTGATCCTTTTTAAAGCATGTTTGACATGTTTTCGCAGTAATTGTACTCAAAAACAAATCTGCTTCTGTCTCTTTATCTTCTTCCTCTACATACCCATATACAGAAAAGCTATTAGATAAAGCAGCAAATACATTTGCAAATTGGTTGATTTTATTTGCTGTAACATCACGCATCCTTCTTAAATATTGTTGTTGATCTTGCGAATGCTCTTGTGTACCTGGCATAAATTTAGCAATACGATCCAAAACAAGCTGCGGTGTTAATAAGAAGATAACAATCGCTACACCTGACTCAATTAAAGTTGTTACAATATTTGTCTGTTTGTCTACATATAATGTAATTAAGCTTGTCCCAATTAATAAACCTAAACTAACACCTAAACGCTTCCCTTCTTTTAACAATCCACCAAGCAATCCAGAAAAAGCAAGAAGGCTAAGCTGAGACAAGCTAGACACATTTGCTAAACTTAATATTAGTCCTGTTACAACCCCCACTGTAGATCCTGTGGCAGCACCCGCAATAAATGCAAATACTAGCACTAAATACCTTGTAAAAATATGTTGAATAGAAGCATCATATACAAACCAATCTGTTGTACCTGTTAAAACAGATGCTAGTAATATAATCAAACAAACAATTTCTTCCGTCTCTAATGCCTGTTGTTTTCCTTTCCTTTCCACTAAAAGCGGGACACTTTGTAAAAATATCATAGTTAATACGAAACTAAGTCCAGCCTCGATAGTACTAACGAGTAAATCGTACATGGTGACAGTTTGTTGCGCAAAATATACAACAACTAAGTGTGCTGTTAATGCGGAGATAAATACTTGAAATGGAACAAGTCCAACAGTTTTACGTGTAAATCGACTAAAGAAGATATTATAAATGAAGAAGGTAAAGATGGATGCAAAGGTAAAAAACAAATTATCTATCGATACTGAAAGAGCTCCTCCCATTAGAGCTAAAAATGCTAGCGGCATCTTATCCCGCTTCATAACATAAACAGCAGCAAAAAATGGCAGTGCAAACGGTAAAATATTTGTTAATATATATGCTCGTCCCAAAAGAAAACCAATAACAACAATAATAAATCCCCATCTAAAGAAAACTTGCTCAAATTTCATTCGCAACTTACTCGTCCACTTTATTCCTCCAAGCTGACTCTCATTCATTGCCAATGCACTTGTATTCATAGTATTCCTTCCTGCTTTAGGCATATTTTTAACACCACCTGCATAGTTTAATTACTGTCATTATAAAAGACGATTGTTGGTTTTTTTGTCAAAACAACAGTTTTCACTTTTATAATCGTTCGACTTTTTATTCGAAATAACTCTACAGATATACACGGTATGTAAGTTATTTTTGGTATTTTAATTAAATATTCAGAAAATATAGGGTGATTTTGTAGAAGTGTTGTATATCTTAATTTATTTAACAAAAAAAGATCATGCAAATTTGCATGATCTTTTTTGATGACCCGTACGGGATTCGAACCGTGTTACCGCCGTGAAAGGGCGGTGTCTTAACCACTTGACCAACGGGCCGTTAAATTAAATATAGCGGCGGAGGGATCGAACCCCGACCTCACGGGTATGAACCGTACGCTCTAGCCAGCTGAGCTACACCGCCATGTCGTCTTATTTAACGGACAATTAGTATCTTACATCAGATACTAATTAAAGTCAACACATCTCAAAAACTTTTTTAAAAATATATTTTTACATATAAAAAAGCACCCTGAGCCATCACCCTGGGTACCTCTCTATATGTTAAAAACTAAACGTTCTTATTATCCGCGACGCGCGCCACGGCCACCACGTTTAGACTCTGTGTTACGCTTTAAAGAAGTTAAGCGATCTTCGCTATCTTTTAAGAAGCGTGCCATCTTTTGCTCAAATGTTTCTTTCGGAGCTCGGTCGTTACCGCCACCGCGATTATCTCTGTTGAAAGAGCGATTATTACGTTGTGGACGTCCAGAACGTTGTTGATCACCACCGCGTTGGTATTCACCGCGTGGACGATCTCCTTCTGTTTTTTCACGTTCTTTCGCTTTTTTGATAGATAAACCAATCTTTCCATCTTTTTCAACATTAATAACTTTTACTTCTACTTGGTCGCCCACTTTTAAGTGATCGTTAATATCTTTTACATAGTTATCAGCAACTTCACTAATATGAACAAGACCCGTTAAGCCCTCTGGCAGCTCCACAAAAGCCCCAAAATTTGTAATACCTGTTACTTTACCCTGTAACTTGCTGCCTACCTCGATTGACATAAAAAAAATGCTCCTCCTTAGTGGTTAAAAAGTCAAATTTTACTTTATTATATATAATCCTAAAATATAGTGTCAATAAGACATACTCTACTTAGAAACAGGAAAAATTATCTCCCCTTTACCAGAGAAGAAATAATCCCTTCTAGCAATCTTTAATACGTACTCTTCATCATTTAACTTTTGAACTTCGTCTTTTAGACTTTTTTCTTTATTCGTTAATGAATCCAGTTCTTTTTTCATGTCCTTAACTTTTGCTTCTTTTGCTTTAATGGAACTGTTTTGTTGATAAAACGTTACACTAATACTCGCAATAATTGTAAAAGTAAAGACAAGAAAAACCGCTAAACGGCGATAAAGTCGCTTCCTGTTCTCATCCGTTTGTATTATATGCTCTTTAACAGGATTTGGACTCTGTTTTTCGATTGTTCTTTGTCTCAGTTCCCTCATTTCCGAGGTCCCCCTAACTTCTTTTTTATACGCTCCCATAATTGGAAGATATGTCCCTTCAATTTTGCTATATATTGCAGGAACCCTATATGTTTCACTATAAAAAGTTTAACACGATTAGGGAGAAGTTTCCATATGAGCGAAGCAATAAATCGAACAGGCCAGAAAAAAACTTTCCATATGAAAAGTAATATCCAAATCACCATTTTCCATAACACATGTCCAATTGAAAGCAGTATACGAAATAAGAATAATATAAATGCAATAAATAGCTGCGCTATAATAATAACAGGTTTTATCATGAGTAGCTGTATAATTCGAACAAAAAAATATGTTGTTTGCATAAAAATATAGATGAGAAAATTTAACAGCTTCATGTATAGTGCCTTCAGTAAGCTTTGATATGCCGCAAAACCACATAATAATGCCAAAAACACATATATACGTAGCTCAGCTTCATTTACGAGAAGCAATACATAAAAGACGAATAATGCTTGGACAATCCAAAATAATATATCATGTATAAATACAAGCCAACGTTTACGTTCTTGGCGCTTTAAAAAACGTTGATATGTATCTAAAGACGCTCCAATCCAAGCACCCATTCCAATCATTGAAAGCATTGTATACAACTGAATTGTTAAGCTCATTTAAACAACTTACTAAAGAAACCTTTAGTTTTTTCCCCTTGATTTTCATCAATATACAGCATCTCATTAACTTTCCCTTTAATCGACACAATACCTTTTTCCACATCTAAATTTTTCATTTGTAAATTTTGACCACGAATCGTTAAAAAACCCATTACGGTCTCTAGTAAAAACTCTTCGCTATCAAAACTCTCTACCTGCTTTACACCGGTAATATCAATTATACGCCTGCCACGCATAATAATGTCATGCTCTACAGAAACATTTTGTTGATTAGAAGACGTAGGTGAGTAACCATTATTCACGTAAATCCCCCCATAGGTTTTTACTAGCTAATAGTAATGTATGAGGGGATAAATGATTTTAGAACAAGCCTTCTTCCGCTTTTACTTTTTCTTCACGAACTAAGCTATACATATTTGCTGCATCTTCTTTTTTAGTTGTTTCTTTTAATTCATTTATTTTCACAGTCACTATTTTTTGACCAAAACGAATTGTTAATTCGTCAGCTACTTTCACATCAGAACTCGCTTTTGCCACCTGACCATTAATAGATATTCTTCCTTGATCAGCTACTTCTTTCGCTAATGTTCTTCTTTTAATTAAACGTGATACTTTTAAAAACTTATCTAGACGCATATCAAATCCCCCTATTAACGCTCTGTCTGTTTCGCTTCTTCCCATAAAACATCTAACTGTTCTAATGATAAATCTTTCATCTCTTTATTCATTTCAGCTACTTTTGCCTCCATGTATAAAAAACGACCAGTGAATTTCTCATTAGTTGAACGTAACGCCTCTTCTGGATCTATTTTGTAATGACGAGCTATATTAACAAATGCAAAGAGTAAATCACCAAACTCACCTAGCATCTTTTCCTCATCCATATTTGTAACTTCTTGTTGGAACTCTTGCCATTCTTCCAAGGCTTTCTCTATCATCGGTTGCACATCAACCCAATCAAATCCAACCTTACCAGCTTTCTTCTGAATTTCATAGGCGCGTAGTAACTGCGGCAAACTTTTTGGAACGCCATTTAAAACAGATTCTTTCACGAATCCTTTTTCTTGTTTTTTAATCTCTTCCCAATTTGCAATCACTTCATCAGCGCTGTTTACATCCGTATTTCCAAACACATGCGGATGGCGACGAACCATTTTCTCAGATAGAGTTCGAATGATATCATCTATAGAGAACCAACCTTCATCTTCTCCGATTTGAGCATGAAGCATAACTTGTAATAATATATCACCTAATTCTTCTACTAAGTGATCATCATCCTCTTCATCGATTGCTTCCAACACTTCATAAGCTTCCTCAATTAAATATTTCTTTAATGATTGATGTGTTTGCTTTTTATCCCACGGACAACCATTTGGACCACGAAGTTCCGCAATAATTTCTCTAAGAACATCAAACTGTTGATACAAGGACGCACGCTCCTGAACTGGCGGCACGTACACACTCGTTAAATTATTCAATTCCGTTTCATGATCTAACATGTACAACGGTACCTTCTTTACTTGTTCAAATGAAGTTCCTGCAGCTGTTACGATATACACTTCATAATCATCTGGTAACATCTCCATTAATGTTAATTTCACATCAGATGCAACGAATGCATCATATACTTGGCAAAAGATTAAATGTTGACGCAGTTCTAATTGCCCTCTTTCAAATGATGTAGCATCAAGTAATTGGAATCCTTCAATCGGATCAATCTTTAGACTTGCAAACATAGGATCAAGGAAACTTTGTCCACCCTCAATTCGCACTTCAACATTTGAAACTTCTCCTTTTTCCAACAGTAGCTGAACTGTTCTTTCTGCTACAAGTGGATGCCCGGGAACAGCATAGATAATTTCTGTACCTTCAGCTTGTTCTAGCAATTTATTCGCAATTGTTTCATATACAATTTCAAACGTATCATGTGCTTCATATACAGCATCAAAAGACGTATATTGTACGCCTTCTTTCTCCAATTCTTCTATAACTGGATGTTCTTTCGTTCTAACAAACAGATGGTCTGCTTCTTTTATTTTTCGATATACACCCATCGTTAGCTGATCTAATTCACCAGCTCCTAAACCTAAAATAGTAATGATTCCACTCACAACCAGTCACCTCTATCCACTCTTCTTCAATGAACCTTCTTTTTCCTCTTGTTTCATAACGGTTCCTAATTCTTTTTTTGTAAATACACGTAATTTCAAAATAAAAAACATATATGTCAATCCGCCGATGGCTACACCTAACAACGCTTCAAGCGTCGCGCTTCCTCTATGTTCCGTATTAATTACTAATCCAGACATATGTAACACACGTGTGAACATCATTAATACAAATCCCATACAAATGCCACTAATTACTATCCCTAACATATTTCGCTTATTGATAAGTGCCCCTGATACAGCTCTCGTAAGCAACAAACTATTTAGTCCAGAGATTATAATTAACGCACATAAAGTCGCAAAGGCTGCACCTTTCACACCAAAATAAGGCATGAATATATAATTTAACGCTAACTTTAAGCAACCTCCAAATACAACAAATAATGCTGGCTTAAACGTTTGCCCTAATCCTTGTAAAATAGAAGCTGTCGTAATTGACAATGAACTAAATAAAATAGATAACGATAAAATAGATAAAACATCTGATCCATCACTGTTTTCAAACAACATAATATTGGTAGGTTGAATAATACAAGTTAGTCCAATAGCTGCTGCAAGTCCAATAACAAATGTTATTTTCATTGCTAACTTTACCTTTTCTTGAATAAAGGAAAGATCTCCTCTTTCCTTCGCCGCTGTAATAATCGGAATAAGTGACAACGAGAAAGAAGTCGTCACAACAGTACCTAATTGCATTAGCGGAATACTTCTATCATAAACACCCTTTAATACCTTTGCATTTTCAGCCTGTTCTCCAGCACCAATAAGTAAGCTGTAAAAGGACACTGAATCAGCCATCTGTATAAAAATAAGCACTAAATTACTAACACAAATCGCTAACCCCTGCCAAAAAAGGATTTTAACTATCTTCCTTTTACCCTTAATTCTCGCTGCACTTTTGAAAAATATAGAACGAAAATCTTGACGCATATACAATATAAGTACAATAATCCCAATAAGTCCACCCGCAATTGAGCCTAACATAGCCCCTGCACCAACTGTATATAAATCAAATCCGTGAGCAATTAGGAATAGCGATAAAAATACAATAATAGAAACTCGAATTGTTTGTTCTATTACTTGCGAAACAGCCGTTGGCATCATATTATTAAATCCTTGAAAATACCCTCTTGCTACAGACAAAAATGGCATCAATAAGAATGAAAATGAAATAACACGTAGTAACTTATCTAAGTGTATATCGCCCATAGCTACCGCAATTGTTTCAGCCCCAAAAAACAATGTAAAGAAGCCTATAAAACCAATTCCTAATAAGAACCAAAAAGATACACAAATAATTTCTTCTGCTTCTTTTTGTTTTCCCCGCTCTAGTCGTTCTGCAACCATTTTCGAAATGATAACAGGAAATCCATAAGTAGCTAAAATTAAACAAAATCCATAAAACGGGTAAATTTGTTGGTAAATATAAAACCCAATATCCCCCGCTATATTTTGATATGGAATACGGTAAAAAGCGCTTAATACTTTTGTAACAAAACTTGCAATCGTTAATATAATAGCCCCACGCCAAAAGGCTTGATACTTCTTCGCTTCCATACAAGAAAACTCCTTTTTCTATTCTCACCTCTCGTATTATATCATAAAGAAAAGAACAAACTCCCTTACCAACACGGGTAATAATGAGTTCCTACACGTTAAAAATATTCAACGAAAAAAGGTAGCAAAGTGCTACCTTCATTCAATATACATATATCTCCAAATAATTGATTTCTCAAAAAGAAAGATCATAATTAGGAAAGATTGCTACTTCTAAAATCAATATACCCTTACTGTTCCATTTGTTTCGCTAAGAAACTGGCAGCAGTATTAACCGCTTTATGCTCGATCTCGCTTATAATAGCTTCTTTTGAAAAAATAATGACGGCTCCAATCGGATCTCCGTTTGCAACAATTGGTCCAACTGTATAAGAATGAACCTTTTCTGTTACACCATCAATAATGGAAATATCACTTTCATCCGTCATAATAACAGACTTTCGTTCTTCCATCGTTTTTTCAATTAAATCGCCAACACTTTTATTTAAGTATTCTTTTTTCGATACGCCTGATACTGCGATGATAGAATCTCGATCACACACAAGCACATTATGTCCTAAGCTGTCATATAAAGCATCAGCATATTCTTTTGCAAAATCACCTAGCTCACTAATTGGAGAATACTTCTTTAAAATTACCTCTCCATCGCGATCAACAAATATTTCTAGTGGGTCTCCTTCTCGAATACGTAAAGTTCTACGAATTTCCTTCGGGATTACGACCCTGCCTAAATCATCAATTCGACGTACGATTCCAGTTGCTTTCATTCTAATGCTGCCTCACTTTCTACTGATGATCAAAGTGGTGAATTTACCTGTTCATGTAAAAATCACCAACTGTTAGATATAGTATTTTACACATTAGTTCTTCTATGCACGTCGAATTGTATTTTTTTATCTTATTTTAGGCATTTATTACTTCTTTTTTTACATCTGGTAAGCCTTTTAATAAATTTTCAGCAATTGTTAACCACTTCGATGTCTCTAAGCCATTTGTTTTCATAACAATTTTCAATTGTGATCCTTCCATTCCTAAACCGATCATACGTCCAAAACTATTTCCGAGCATGAATAATTTTCCACCATCAATATTTTGACTTGCTTGTTCAGAAAACAGGAATGTTACTTCAAATTTATTCTGCTTAATTAATTCAATTTGTTCTTTCATTGCCAACACTTTAATATTTGCAATTTGTAATAAATAACCAACTTCTTGTGGATAATCGCCAAATCTGTCGATCATTTCTTCCTGCAATTCTTCAATATCCTCAATTGCAGAAACACCTCTAAATTGTTTATACATCATAATTTTTTGCTTACTATCTGAAATATAAGCATCTGGTAAGTATGCATCTACCTCTAAGTCAATTTCAACATTAACTATATTTTCAGCCCCATCTGTTCCTCTACGCTGTTCAATTGCATCTTTTAACATTTGAGAATATAGATCAAATCCGACAGAATCAATAAATCCATGCTGTTCTGCCCCTAACAAATTACCTGCTCCACGAATAGATAAATCTCTCATCGCAATTTTGAAACCAGATCCAAGTTCCGTGAACTCTTTAATTGCTTGTAGACGCTTCTCTGCAACCTCTGACAGCACTTTGTCACGTTTATATGCAAAGTATGCATATGCAACACGATTAGAACGTCCAACACGCCCACGAAGCTGATACAACTGTGATAATCCCATACGATCTGCATCAAATACAATTAACGTATTTACATTCGGAATATCTACACCCGTCTCAATAATTGTTGTACTTACAAGAACATCATGCTGTCCTTCTAAAAATGATAGCATAACAGACTCTAATTCGCTTTCGTTCATTTTCCCATGTGCGTACGTTACGCGGGCATCTGGAACTAACATCGAAATTTCATCTGCTTTTCTTTCAATATCCTCTACACGGTTATATAGGAAGTAAACTTGACCACCTCTTGCAAGCTCTCGCTCTATCGCCTCTCGCATTAACGCTGGATTATACTCGACTACATACGTTTGGACTGGGAAACGATTTTCTGGTGGTGTCTCAATAACAGATAAGTCGCGCACACCAAGCATAGACATATGAAGCGTCCGCGGAATCGGAGTTGCCGTTAATGTTAATACGTCAACATTCGCCTTCAATTGTTTAATTTTTTCTTTATGTGTTACACCAAATCTTTGTTCTTCATCAATAATAAGAAGCCCTAAATCTTTATACGTAACATCTTTAGATAAAATACGATGTGTTCCGATTACAATATCTACTGTTCCATCCTTTAAGCCCTTAATTGTTTCATTTTGTTGTTTTCTCGTACGGAATCTACTTAATAAGCCTATATTGATCGGATAATCTTGAAAACGCTCTCGAATTGTTTCATAGTGTTGCTGCGCAAGAATCGTTGTCGGTACTAAAATTGCAACTTGTTTTTCATCCATAATTGCTTTAAATGCCGCACGAATAGCCACTTCAGTCTTTCCATACCCTACATCACCACAAAGGAGCCTATCCATCGGGCGTCCGCGTTCCATATCTTTTTTAATCTCGTCAATAGAACGTAACTGATCCTCTGTCTCTTGATACGGGAAAGATGATTCGAACTCTTGTTGTTCTGCCGTATCTGGCGTATATGCATAGCCTTTTGAAGCTTCGCGCTCAGCATATAGTTTAATTAGGTCATCCGCAATGTCTTGTACAGATTTTTCAACTTTCGTTTTAACCTTTTTCCAATCATTACCACCTAATTTATAAACTTTCGGATCCTTACCTTCAGATCCTACATATTTTTGAACTTGATCAATTTGTTCAATTGGAACGTATAGCTTATCATTACCTTGATATTTAATATTTAAATAATCTTTATGAACACCATTAATCTCTAATGTCTCAATACCTAAAAATTTACCTATACCATGATTTACGTGAACTACATAATCTCCAACTTTTAATTCCGAATAACTTTTAATACGTTCAGCATTCGATAACTTTTGTTTACGTTGTGATTTTTTAACTTTCTTATGAAAAAGCTCCTTTTCAGTAATGACAACAAGCTTTTGCATCGGCATTTCAAATCCTGCATGTAAATCACCTACAGCAATCTGTAACCTTCCAGGCAATAAAATATCTGTACCTTCTACAATATCTGCCTCAATATCATAATCACTTAAAATATGTTGTAATTTTTTCACACGTTCATCATCTGTTCCGAGTACAACAGTCGTAAAATGCCCTTCATTCCATCTATCAATTTCTGTTTTTAACAAATTCATCTGTCCATGGAAATCTTGCATTGTTTTACATGTTACATTAACAATATTTTGCGGATGTGTGTGTGCGATATGACGCAAGAATAACGTTAAATATACAAAACTTCTTTTTTTATGATGAAGAAACCCCTCGAATGGGTGAGAGAAAGATAAATCTTGAATAATTGTTCCTTCACCAAGAAGTGATATATACCATTCCGCCTCTTCTGTTTCAAGATGTGATGCTGTCTCTTGAATACGGGAAATCTCATCTAAAATTACAACACCATCTTCTGGTAAATAATCTATCAGACTAGCAGGTTCTTTATAGAAAATAGATAAGTATTTAAACATCTGTTCTATACTTTGCCCGTTTTTCAACATCTCAATTTCATGACTTACCGTCTCAAGCACTTTAGTCTTTAGTTTATCATCAGAAAGTTTTTGCATCGTCTTAGTCAAGCCTTCTTCAAGATGCTGAATTCCTGATTTTAATTCTTCCTGTGAAAATAAAAACTCTGTTGCCGGACCAAACCTAACGCTTTCTTTTTTACCTTGAGAACGCTGTTCATCCACATCAAATAATCGAATAGAATCGACTTCTGTATCAAAGAATTCAATACGAAATGGTAGTTCTTCAGTTAAAGGATAAATATCTAATATTCCCCCACGCAAACTGAACTCCCCTGGAGCTTCTACCATCGACTTACGTTCATAGCCAATATGATGTAAAGTATGCAAGAGCGCATCTAAATCAATCTCTTGCCCTAGATTGATTTCAACTTGCTTTTGCTTCCACAATTCTTTTATTGGTAAAAATCTACGCAATCCTGCCACTGGCGCTACAATGATTCCATTCTCTCCCGCAGCCAAGCGATTTAACACTTC
This sequence comes from Bacillus thuringiensis, assembly GCF_001595725.1. Lineage (GTDB taxonomy): Bacteria > Bacillota > Bacilli > Bacillales > Bacillaceae_G > Bacillus_A > Bacillus_A thuringiensis_K. Next base: position 54,663 of record NZ_CP014282.1, on the reverse strand, counting down.
TATACGTTGCGCCTTCAATTCTGGACTTGCAACTCCAATTTCCGATGCTATCAGTTCATTCACTGGATATAACCACACATCTTTTTCACCAAGTAACGCCACTAAATCTTCATGTACTTTTTGTGCTTGGTATAAGTTATGTGTCACGATTAATTGTGATTTTTTTGTTTTTTTATATAAAGCCGCCATTAATAATGAACGAGAAGACGTTGCCATCCCTGATATAAGTTGTTCTTTTAACCCATCTTCTAACCCATTAATAACCGATTGTATCTCTTCATTTTTATAAAATTGCTCTAATAAACCTATCATTTTTAAAACTCCTCTCAACATAAAGAGCAAGTCATTCTATTTTATGCAAATATTTTGGAAAAGGAAAACAGAAAAATGCTTTGGACATGCCAAAGCGACAACATTTTATTGCAGAAATTTTTCATACTCATAATACTCAGGATAAGATGCGAGCGTTTCTTGACACGATTCACAAATCGTTTTTATATATATATTTCCATTCTCATGAAAATGAATCATTTCTACTACTTCTTGCTCCGTTAGTTGAAATAAAACGTCGCTATATACTTTTTCTGCGTTAATGGAGCCTACATTACCTCCGCAGTGTCTGCAATAATAATACCCTTCCATACTAGCCTCCTAAAAATTCAATTACTACTAGTATGGGTAAAACAAAAGAGAAATATTCCCAATCTCATTTTTAACTATTGAAAGTATTCATGATTTGAAGAAAAGGCTTATTTAGCCACTCTTCACATGCATCCGCTGCTTTTTCAATAGAATGGTTAACATCCGGAATCTCTTCAGATGTAAAGCGTCCCAATACATAATCGACTACCTTCATTCCATTTTTCGGGCGATCAATTCCCATACGGATACGTTGAAATTCTTGTGTTCCTAAGTGCGAAATCGTTGACTTTACACCATTATGTCCACCGGCACTACCTTTCATGCGAAGACGCAATTTACCTACAGGAATGTCTAAATCGTCGTACATAACAACGAAGTCCTCAACATCAATTTTATAATAATCCATGAGTGGACGAATACTTTCCCCAGATAAATTCATGTATGTTAGCGGCTTTAATAAGATTACCTTTTCTCCATTAACAAACCCTGCACCAAATACACCTTTAAATTTTTGTTCATTCAAAGAAATGTTCCAACGCTTCGCAAGTTCATCAATGGCCATAAATCCAATATTATGCCTTGTTAATTCATATTCTCTACCTGGGTTCCCAAGTCCTACTATCAATTTCATTCTTGTACCACTACTTTCTTTTTTCGATACGAAAAGACGTAACCAATTTTGGTTACGTCTCATTCTATCCAATTAATTGAATAATACACTCACAGATTCTTCTTCGTATACACGAATGATTGCTTCTCCGATTAATGGAGCAACTGAAAGTTCATGTACTTTGTCGATTTTCTTCTCTTCTGGTAATACAATAGAGTTCGTTACGACTAACTCTTTAATGTTTGAATTTTGAATACGCTCAATTGCTGGACCAGATAATACTGGGTGTGTACAGCAAGCATATACTTCAGAAGCACCGTTCTCAACAAGAGCGTTTGCTGCTAATGTAATTGTACCAGCTGTATCAATGATGTCATCAATTAAAATCGCTGTTTTGCCTTCAATATTACCGATAATGTTCATTACCTCTGAAACGTTCGGGCGAGGACGACGCTTATCAATAATAGCGATTGGCGCTTTTAGACGATCTGCCATTTTTCTTGCACGAGTTACACCACCATGATCAGGAGACACGATTACGATATCTTTAAGACCTTTTGTTTCAAAGTAATCAGAAAGAATCGGTACACCCATTAAGTGGTCGATTGGGATATCAAAGAACCCTTGAATTTGTGGAGCATGTAAATCTAGAGTGATTACACGAGTTGCACCTGCTGTTTCAAGCAAGTTTGCTACAAGTTTCGATGTAATTGGTTCACGAGAACGCGCTTTACGGTCTTGACGCGCATAACCATAGTAAGGAATAACAATATTAATTGTTTTCGCAGATGCACGTTTTAATGCATCGATCATAATAAGTAATTCCATGATATGTTCGTTTACTGGGAAGCTTGTAGATTGAATAATGAATACATCGCAACCACGGATACTTTCTTCAATGTTAATTTGAACTTCTCCATCACTAAAACGATCAACAGAACATTTTCCTAGTCCTACTCCAATATGCTTTGCAATCTGCTCAGCAAGTTCCTTATTAGAGTTTAAAGAGAATACTTTCAAATTAGAATTTAGATATTGAGTCGACATCTAGATTAACCCTCCACATTATTATGATTTTTTCTTATTCAGCAATTGATCAACATAGTCTTCTTTGTTAACTTGACGTGCACGTGCTACCGATAATGCTTTTGATGGAACATTCTCTGTAATTGTAGAGCCTGCCGCCACATAAGCACCATCTTCAACTGTTACTGGAGCAACAAGGTTTGAATTACATCCAATAAATACCCCATTACCAATCACAGTTTTGAATTTATTCTTACCGTCATAGTTCACCGTAATTGAACCACAACCAAGATTCACGTCTTCTCCAACTTGTGCATCCCCGATATAACTCAAGTGTGAAGCTTTACTTCTATTACCAAAGACAGTTTTTTTGATTTCCACGAAGTTTCCAACGCGTACTTCGTCTCCAATAACTGAATCTGGGCGAATATGTGCAAATGGACCAACCGATACTTCCGTACCAAGCTTACTATCATGTACAGTAGATTGTCGAATTGTCGTACGATCTCCAATTTCACTATCGCGAATTACTGTATGCGGTCCAATTTCACAATCAGAACCAATTACAGTGTTCCCCTCAATAATTGTTCCTGGATGAAGAACTGTATCGCTACCGATAATTGCATCAGCAGAAATATAAGTGTTACTTGGATCAATAATTGTAACACCATTTACCATGTTCTTTCGGTTGATACGGTTTTTCATAATAATTTCCGCTTGCGATAGAGCGACTCTGTCGTTAACACCTAACGTTTCATCGAACTGCTCTGTTTGATAAGCTGATACGATATGACCTTCATTTTTTAAAATCTCAATAACATCTGGAAGGTAATATTCACCTTGCACGTTATCATTTGAAACTTTAGAAAGTGAAGCAAATAAAGCCTTATTATCAAAACAATACGTACCTGTATTGATTTCTTTAATAGCTAATTCTTTCTCATTTGCATCTTTATGCTCAACAATCTTTTCAACATGACCATTCTCATTACGAACAATACGGCCATATCCAGCAGGCTCTTCTATGTATGCTGTTAGCACCGTCGCCATTGCTCCTGCTTCTTTATGTTGCTGAAGTAATGCTTCCATTGTTTCAGCAGTTATTAGAGGTGTATCACCACAAATAACTAAAGTTGTTCCTTCTTCATTTGCAAGTACACTTGCAGCTTGATCTACAGCATGTGCTGTACCAAGTTGTTCTGCTTGTAATGCAAATTCACTTACGTTCCCTAGCTGTTCTTGTACCATTTCAGCACCATGTCCAACAACCGTTACAAGTTTCTGCAATCCTAATTGAGATACTTGATCGACTACGTGTTGTACCATAGGTTTTCCACATACAGGATGCAGCACTTTGTATAGCTTTGACTTCATACGTGTGCCTTTACCTGCAGCTAGAATCACTGCAAATCTGTTTGACATATAGACCCTCCATCGCAACCTATTTATCCATTAAAGATATTATCCTAAATCATCATATATTTCAAGAAACACATTTTAACTATTAAATTTTACCATAATTCTTATAAGATGTTTTACTCTTTAGTATCTTTTTTAAGAAATAAGCTATACTATTTAAAATGATTTTGAAAAAATTAGTAGTTTCTTCTTTTTATGTTAATAAATTATGAAGTTTCCAAATATAAAACAAAAAAAACAAACCCCTGTAAATGCTTACAGGAGTTTGCTACAAAATTATAAGGCTTTTTGTCAAAAGCCCTTTTCATTCGAATTTTACGAAGCACCTGCTTCTTCAAACTCAACCTCTTCTAACTCGCCTAAACGATGATACTCTGTTAAAACCGCATCTTGAATTTTAGAGCGTGTACCAGAATTAATTGGATGTGCAATGTCACGGAACTCTCCATCTGGAGTACGTTTACTTGGCATTGCTACAAATAATCCATTATTACCATCAATTACACGAATATCATGAACAACAAATTCATGGTCTAGAGTAATAGAGGCAATTGCTCTCATGCGGCCTTCTGTGTTTACGCGGCGTAATCTTACGTCAGTCACTTCCATCTTGTGTTCACCACCCTTTTCTAAATAAGCGATATATTTGTATAAATTCCACAAATTTTCTATTTTCCCTTTAATTTTTTAAAAATTTTTAAGATAAAAATTTTTAATGTAGTTGAATATAGAGATTAGCGGAGGTTATCGCTTACAAAAGGTTACTTAACTAGGGCAATTACTTCAATTTCAACGGAAACATCTTTCGGTAATTTTGCTACTTGCACACAAGATCGAGCTGGTTTATGAGTAGAGAAATAAGAGCTATACACTTCATTTACAGCATTAAAATCATCCATGTCCTTTAAAAATACTGTTGTTTTTACGACTGTATCAAATGAAGCACCCGCTTCCTCTAATACCGCTTGTAAATTTTGAAATACTTGTTCTGTTTGTACTGTTACATCTCCTGTTACAAGCTCCCCATTTGCCGTCAATGGGATTTGTCCTGAGCTATAGAACATGTTATTTACAATAATCCCCTGTGAATAAGGTCCAATTGCTTGTGGTGCCTTGCTTGTTTGAACAACTTTCATACTTTTCACCCTTTTATTATTTATTTTACTCTTTAAAAATAGTGTACGAAAGGCAGTTTGTCCATCTATTTTATAATCTATAAATAAAATAAAAAAAGATAGAGCTATCTGCTCTATCTTTTATTCCGCCTCTACAAGCCCTTCATCAAATGGTGCAAGAGAATAATTCCCTTTTTCCACTTGAATCGTTTTTTCTTTCACATCAACTTCCGATAGACGAATTAATGATACAAAATTATTAATTAGTCGTTCTTCAATATCTGTGGATTCTACTAATACACCAATACCAACAACATTAGCCTTGAACTCTTCTAACATACTCATCATACCTTGAATTGTTCCGCCAGCTTTCATGAAGTCATCAATAATTAAAACATTCGACCCTTCTGGAAGACTGCGTTTTGCTAACGTCATTGTTTGAATTCGTTTAGAAGAACCCGACACATAGTTAATACTAACAGTCGGACCTTCTGTTACCTTATTATCTTTTCTTGCAATTACAACTGGTACATCTAAGTAATTTGCCACTGCATAAGCAAGTGGAATCCCCTTCGTTGCCACCGTCATAACTGCATCAATTGGTTGCCTAGCAAAAACAGAAGCAAACAAACGACCTGCGCCATTAATATGGCGAGGATTACTCAATAAATCTGTCATGTATAAGTAACCACCAGGCAAAATACGATCTGGGTTTTCAAATAAGCCACAAAGCTCATCAATAATTAGATCTGCCTCTTCTTCACTTATATACGGTATATATTTCACTCCTCCTGCTGCTCCTGGTATCGTTTGCAATGTGCCGACCCCTTGTTGTTCAAACGTTTGCTTAATAATAACTAAATCTTCACTAATGGAAGACTTAGCCGATTGATACCTTTCAGCAAAAAAAGTGAGAGATACTAGCTGACGAGGGTTTTGTAGCAAGTAATAAGTCATATCGACTAATCTTGTACTTCTTCTAATTTTCATACTCTCACCTCAAATCACGAATATTCTAAACAAATCATAACGTATTATACGTCTTTATTCAAGCGTTTCTCGCTCTCCTAATAAACGTACCGCATAGACTTGTTCACAAAATCCTTTTAATCCGTTATAAATGCGATGCATTCGTGAATCATGGTGTACAAGTCCAAATACAGTTGGACCACTTCCACTCATTAATACAGCATCCGCTCCAAATCGCTTCATCTGTGATTTAATACGGGCAACTTCAGGATGCATTCCAAATGTTACATCTTCTAAAACGTTACCAACAGTATCACAAATTCCTTTATAATCACCAGAATTTATGACATCAACCATTTTATCTACATTTGGATGTGTAACTCGATTTAACTTTAAATTTCCATACACATCAGCAGTAGATACACCTATATGTGGTTTCGCTAAAATAACCCAACAAGAAGGCGGAGTCTTTATATGCTCAATTTTCTCTCCTCTTCCAGTGGCAATTGCTGTGCCGCCGTATACACAGAACGATACATCTGATCCAATTTCTGCGCCAAGCTCTGCTAACTCATCAATTGTAAGCCCTAAATTCCATAATTTATTAAGACCACGTAATGTCGCTGCTGCATCACTACTTCCACCTGCTAATCCAGCTGCTACTGGAATCGTTTTTTCAATAGTAATAGATACACCTTTTTTTACATTAAACTTCTCTTTTAATAATTTCGCTGCCTGATAAGCTAAATTTCGTTGGTCGTCTGGGACATACCTATTATGGGATAAAATTTCAATACGGTCTTCTGCTAATTCCGTTAGTTCTAGACGATCTGCTAAATCAATGGTTGTCATAATCATTTTCACTTCATGATATCCGTCTTGTCTTTTTCCCAGTACATCTAACGACAGATTAATCTTTGCTGGTGCTTTCACTAGTAGCTTCAATCTATTCACCCACTCTATGTACTCAATCTTTTATCGTTTATTTTACCATAAATTTATAGTAAGACGATGACACTTCCCTAATTATAACGAAAAGCATTCAGAATGAAACTACTTATGTAAAATGATGGCACCTTTTAGAGTACAAAAAGCCGAGGAATGTCTCCTCGGCTACCGTAGCATAGAAAGTATCTTACAACTACTGGTTTCGTTTCATTAATTGCTGTTCTGCAATTTCTATAGCACGTTTCACCATGTTACCAGCATCTTTCGCACGAATTCCGCCCCATCCTTCTTTCTGAACAACATCATAAAAGCCAAGCTCTTTTGCTAGCTCTTCTTTAAATTGGTTTGACATGACACCTCTTCGTCTACTCAATGCAGAGTCCCTCCTTATTTTGCTACGGTATAGTTAGTATGCAAAATAATATAGCTTTTCATTTCTGGGAATATATGTAATGATATACGGATTATAAAATGACCTCATTATGAGGGTCTCCATAAAATGTTAACTCTACTGTCTCTGTTAAAACATCTGCATAACTATAAGATACACGTTGCAACGCATCTTCTTGTTGATCCAATTGTACAACAAAAACGGAACGGTATGTTTCTGCTAGTACACCTGATTGCTCCACAGTTTTTCTTCTTCCACTATTTGCTTTTAACATAAGTCGCTGTCCAAGATGGTGATCTAATTCGCTTTTAATTTCATCTAAACGTTTTGACATATACTTCGCTACACCTCGCTGTAATTTAGATTGAACACTTAAAGCACGATATATCTATCCTAATTATTAACCGCGATTCACAGCTAATATCATCCTGCGTTTGAATAGATAGAAGAAATACTATATTGTAAAAGTATCATTACGTAGTCTGTACGTTCTTGCCTCTTTTTATCCAAATTCATTTAAATCCTTCCATACAAAAAAGCAAGATACATATGTACCCTGCTTACTCTTCATAATGTTGAAAAGGTAATCCCGTTCGTAAAATCCCTCTCGTTTCAATTCCACCTAGTCCCTTTTCACCAGTAATTGTATTACGTACGACATCCCATACATTGACTCTCTCCATAAATGAAGTAAAACTAATTTTACCAACTACATATACAGGATCTAGTGCATGAATATTAATTCTAGATGGTGAACTAGCGAAATTGGCCCCTGCACGAATTAGTGCCTCAAAATGTGATTGACATGCCCCAGCAAAAATAACAAGTTGATCCAATGATGGATATTTTTTTCGCACTTCACGAACAGCCTGTACAAAATGCCTTGAATGCCTATATGCCGCTAAATCTCCCTTCACTCCTTTTGATTTTGTATATGCATCATGCCCTGTAATAACGAGAATGTCTGGGCGAAAGTGATCTATTAAGTCTACTACTTTTTCATGCATCTCCGTTTCTTTACAATGAATACCTTGAACAGGAACGCCAATTTTATTATATAAATCTAAGCACTTGCGCAAATATAAAGGGTCTCCATCTATATGCAATACACGTCCCGGCATTTGAAAATAATTCACCTCACTTGTATATCCACCAGTTGAAGTATGTTCATGCCTTTGTTTCATCAGCACATAATCTTGTTGAAACAAACGGTACGTGCGCTCCATTGTTTCTTTCTCACGCTTCACCCTTTTTTTATGTTCTCTTTGATCTATACTAATTAAATCTTCAAGTGGCGCATCCGCCACCAGTCTAATTTCCTCTCCAAACAATATAGCTATCTCGCCTTTTATTTCTATAATACGAAAAAGAATATCCCTCTTATGAGAATATCGTTCCACTAATTCTCCAACATGTAAAACCATTCTCCTACCTCCAAACTCATTAGGCCATCTTACCTGTTTTTAAAGTATGAATTTAGAGAGAGAAAGGTGACAAAAGGGACAGTTCAACTTGAACTGTCCCTTTCATATTCTTATGATAATTTATGAAGAACTAATGCATTACTTAATGTTGCAAACTCTTCAATAGATAGCGTTTCGCCTCTTCGCTTTGGATCAATTCCTACTTCTGTTAAAATTCGATCCAATAACTCCTTATCTTTCGGGAAACCATTTAAATTATTTGATAAATTATTCATTAAAGTTTTACGGCGCTGTGCGAAACTTGCTCGTACTACTTCAAAGAAGAACGTTTCATCTTTCACCTCTACAACCGGTTTAGGACGCTTTAGAAGGCGGATAATTGCAGAATCAACATTTGGCTGTGGTACAAACACTGTACGCGGTACAGTCATAACTGTTTCAACCTCTGTATAATACTGAATGGCAATCGATAAAGAACCATACTCTTTCGTTCCAGGTTTAGCAGCTAAACGATCTCCAACTTCTTTTTGCATCATAACAACAAATCCACGAACTGGTAACTTTTCTTCAAGCAATTTAAATAAAATTGGCGTTGTAATATAGTATGGTAAGTTAGCTACTACCATTACATCTTGTCCTTCTTCAAATTGCTCATTAAATACTTCATGTACATCTGCTTTTAGTACGTCTTTATTAATAACTGTAACGTTACCATATGGCGCTAACGTCTCATCTAAAATTGGTAATAGTCTTTGATCAATTTCAAAAGCCACTACTTTTTTAGCACGCTTCGCTAATTGCTCTGTTAATGCACCAATACCTGGTCCAATTTCAATTGCACCACTTTCTGAACCAATTTCTGCATGATCGACAATACGATTTAATACATTTGTATCAATTAAAAAGTTTTGTCCTAAACTTTTTTTGAATGAAAATCCATACTTTTCAACAATGTCTTTTGTACGATTTGGCGTTGCGATATCCTTCATTTTTTTTCCTCCTGTATTACTTGCTTATAAGCTTCTGCAAATGATTCCTTTGAAACTTGAAACATCTGTAATCGTTTATGTAACTGTTTTGCATTTGTATAACCAATCTTTAATAGCTTACCCATTCTTTCTCTGCGGCTCTTTGCCATTTCTCCGCCCACTAAGCCTGCATCGACTAAATCGCTCCAACTAATTTCACTTGTGTAAGCTTCCATTTCTTCATGTATATTCTCTAGAGCACGGCGAATCGACTCATTAGAAGCATGTTCAATCCCGACACCCTTTTTCCTTTTAGCAAGCGCTTCTTCCTTCGGTAAAAAGGCATGCTTACAGCCAGGAACCTTGTCAGAAATAATTTTTCGAATACGCTCTCCAGGATAATCCGGATCTGTAAAAATAATAACGCCCCTTTTTTGTTGCGCTAATTTAACTTGCTCAATAACATGATCACCGATTGCTGAACCGTTCGTTTCAATTGTATCCGCATCAACAGCACGCTTAATCGCAACTGTATCATCTTTACCTTCTACAACGATAATCTCTTTTATTTTCATGCTTGCCTCCACACTCATTTCGTCTCTACTTAGTAAAACAAAAAAATGACGACTTTTCCATTATTATTTTCCCCATTCTTATATTTTAAAAAATAGAATAGAAAAATCTTTGTTCTCTGTCCTTATTGTAACACTTCATCATTCACATTTATTTTCTTCATCACTTCTACTAGTTTTTCTCAAAATAAAAAAGAACAGGTTCCCCCGTTCTTTTTATTCAACACCAAATAAAACTTTTGCATTTTTAGTTGTCATTTCTGCTACTTCCTCATAAGAAATTCCTTTTAAATTCGCAATTTCTTCTGCTACGAGTTTTACATAACTCGGTTCATTTCGTTTCCCTCGAAATGGGTGCGGCGTTAAATACGGACAATCCGTCTCTATTAACAATTTCTCTAATGGAATCTCCGTAGCAACCTCTTTCGGCTTCTTAGCATTTTTAAATGTAACTGGTCCACCTAACGAAATTAAAAAGTTCATATCAACACATCGCTCTGCTACCTCTACACTGCCGCTAAAGCAATGCATAATGCCTCCTACTTCAGCTGCATTCTCTTCTTCTAGAATATCAACAATATCTTGAGTTGCATCGCGGTTATGTATAATAATCGGCAATTTTACTTTTTTCGCTAATGCAATTTGTTTACGGAATACTTCTTTCTGTATTTCTTTTGGAGACTTATCCCAGTGATAATCTAAGCCCATTTCTCCAAGTGCAACGACTTTAGGATGAGAAGCAAGTTCTTCTAACCAAGCTAAATGTTCTTCTGTCATGTCGATTGCATCAACTGGGTGCCACCCAACCGCAGCGTAAATAAAATCATAGGCTTCAGCTAATTCCATCGCCTTTTTTATCGTTACTTCATCAAAACCAACAACAACTGTATAAGTAACTCCCGCTTCTTTCATTCGGGCAATAACCTCTTGCAAATCTCCTTCGAATTGCTCTGCATTCAAATGTGAATGTGTATCAAACAACATAATACATAACTCCTTTTATATTGAAATCAAGTTTATTCTACAAAAATAAGTTCTTTAATAACTTAACGATAACAATACTACAATCTTAATGCAAAAATAGAGAGTGTAAAAAGAAAAAAGACGCTTCACACATGTTACACGTGAAACATCTCTTTTCTTGTCTTAATTACTTGATTTTTGTACCATTTGGTAGATTTTGGTCAATTGATGCTAATGACAATACGCCATTCTCTTCACCCGCTAAAATCATACCTTGCGATAATTCACCGCGTAATTTTACAGGTTTTAAGTTTGTTACACAAATAACCTTTTTACCTTTTAAGTCTTCCGGTGAATAGAATTTTGCAATCCCAGAAACAACTTGACGCTTTTCTGTGCCTAAGTCTAGTTGAATTTTTAACAACTTGTCTGCTTTTTTCACAGGTTCAGCAGATAGTACTTCAGCTACGCGTAATTCTACTTTAAAGAAATCATCAATTGTAATTTCTTCTGCCTTCGGTTCTTCTTCTTTTTTCTCTTCTACTTTAGGAGCAGAGCTTTTCATTTGTTCTTTAATGTACTCTACTTCCACTTCCATTTCTAAACGAGGGAAAATTGGGTTTCCTTTTTCTACTTTTGTTCCAGCTGGAATGCAGCCAATTGTAGATAGACTTTCCCAAGATTTATGAGCTTCATCAGTAAGGCCAAGCTGAGCAAACATCTTGCTTGGTGCTACTGTTAAGAATGGCATAAGCATAATACCTGTTTGACGAAGTACTTCTGCTAAGTGAGCCATTACAGAAGCTAACTTTTCACGATCATTCTCATCTTTTGCTAATACCCATGGTTGTGTTTCATCAATATATTTATTCGTACGACTAACCAATTGCCAAATAGATCCTAACGCTACAGAGAACTCCATATTCTCCATTGCTTCTTCTACTTTTTTCAAAGTATCTTGTGCAAACGCTACTAACGTTTCATCAAATTCCGTTACATTTGCTTTAAATGCAGGGATTTCTCCGTTAAAGTACTTATCAATCATAGCTACTGTACGATTTAATAAATTACCTAAGTCATTTGCTAAGTCGAAATTAATACGCTCCACAAATCCTTCTGGTGTGAATACGCCATCAGATCCAAATGGAACTTCACGAAGTAAGTAATAACGTAATGCATCTAATCCGTAACGATCGATTAATGTAACTGGATCTACTACGTTTCCTTTTGACTTACTCATCTTTCCATCCTTCATTAAAATCCAGCCATGAGCAAAGACTTTCTTCGGAAGAGGTAAATCTAATGCCATTAAAATTATCGGCCAATAAATTGTATGGAAACGAACAATTTCTTTCCCAACTAAATGCACATCTGCAGGCCAGAATTTTTTATATTTCTCTTCATTTGCTGTTCCATAACCTAACGCCGTAATATAGTTAGATAATGCGTCAACCCATACGTAAATAACGTGTTTTGGGTTACCAGGAACACGAACTCCCCAGTCAAATGAAGTACGAGAAACTGCTAAATCTTCTAATCCTGGTTTAATAAAATTATTAATCATTTCATTTTTACGAGACTCCGGCTGAATGAAATGTGGATTATCTTCATAGAATTTTAATAGTCTGTCGACATATTTACCCATTCTAAAGAAATAAGATTCTTCACGAACAAGTTCTACATCATGACCACTATCTGGGCTTTTTCCTCCAACTACTTTGTCGCCTTCCATAATTGGATCTACTAATTGATGCTCTGTATAGAACGTCTCATCTTGTACAGAATACCAACCTTCATATTCATCAAGATAAATGTCACCTTGATCTACTAATTGCTTAAAGATTTTTTCGACAACATCTTTATGACGATCTTCAGTTGTACGAATAAAATCATCATAAGAAATATCCATCTTCTCCCAAAGCTCTTTAATTCCTGAAACAATGTTATCAACATATGCCTGTGGCGTAATATTTAACTCTTCTGCTTTCTTTTGGATCTTCTGTCCATGCTCATCAGTTCCTGTTAAATAATGCACATTATAACCTTGCATACGCTTATATCGTGCCATCGCATCTCCTGCTACTGTCGTATAAGCATGTCCAATGTGTAATTTTCCACTTGGATAATAAATTGGGGTAGTAATATAAAAGGACTTATTTTCCTCTGTCATTGTTTTGGACCTCCCGAATAACCTCATATGTATTTATAAACAGTATATCAAAAACTCATATATAAAGTGAAACTTTAATCAGTAGGGTTTTTGTTCCTCCCCACTAATTATTAGCCCACATTAATTAGGCTTTTACGAGCAGCCCAAATCTAATTTATCTTCTTTACGCCAACCTAATTTTAAATTTAGGTCTTAATGCTCAATATCTTTATCATCTATTGCTCATATTTCAAAAAAATATACAATCTCCACTTTAAATTTATTATTTTTTCAGAAAATATCGTAAATAATTGTGGAATTTCCTCTCAATCTATTATATATAAGAAATAAGAAATCTATAAATCTTTTTAAAAAATATAGAATTTAAGAATTGACGGAAATGTAAATGATTGGTATCATATGTCCATAGGGTATTTTGTCGAAAAATGACGAATCTAAAAATAGACTCGAAACTTATAAACTATTTATTTAGGAGGAAAAAAATTATGAAATCTACTGGTATTGTTCGTAAAGTTGATGAATTAGGTCGTGTAGTAATTCCAATCGAATTACGCCGTACTTTAGGTATTGCAGAAAAGGACGCTCTTGAAATCTATGTTGATGACGAAAAAATCATCTTAAAGAAATATAAACCAAACATGACTTGCCAAGTAACTGGTGAAGTATCTGACGGTAACCTTTCTTTAGCTGAAGGTAAAATCATCTTAAGCAAAGAAGGCGCTGAGCAAATCTTAAACGAACTTCAAGATTATATCGAAACAGCAAAATAAGCTTCTCAATTATGAGAAGCTTATTTTTTATCGACATGATAGATTTGATATACATCTCTTTTCGACAAATCTCGATCTTTAGCGACTGTTTTAATCGCTTCTTTTGAATTCATACTTTTTTCATTTATATAGTGTTCAATATGATCATATACCGAAAGAGATTCCCACCATTGTTCTTCTGGAGCTGGTTCTTCTGTTGAACCTGCTACTAAAATACAAAACTCACCACGTACTTCATTTTGCTTCGTCCACTCAATTGCTTCTTCGATTGTTCCTCGAATAAATTCCTCAAATTTTTTCGTTAACTCTCGACATAATACAATCTCTCTATTTCCCAACACTTCCTGCATCGAAATTAAAGTATCATCTAAACGATGAGGCGCTTCATAAAACATCATTGTAGTTTGTACATAACGAAGCTTTTCTAACTCCATCTTCCGTTCCTTTTTGTTTCTCTGCAAGAAACCATAGAAATAAAACTGCTGTGTTTCAAGGCCGGATGCAATTAATGCTGTAAGGGCTGCATTTGCTCCAGGAAGCGGAATTACATGGTATTGCTCAGCTACTGCCTCAACAACAATATCGTAACCTGGATCAGAAATACACGGCATACCAGCGTCACTAACAAGTGCTATATTCTTTCCATCCTCTAATTTCTCTAATAGTTTCTTCCCACTTACTTCTTTATTGTGCTCATGATAACTCGTGACAGGTGTTTCAATTTCAAAATAATTACAAAGTTTTTTCGTTTGTCTCGTATCTTCAGCAGCAATTAAATCAACTTCTTTTAAAATTCGGATTGCACGAAATGTCATATCTTCTAGATTTCCAATAGGAGTTGGTACTAAATATAAAACTCCCTTTTCATTTTGTTGAAAGCTTTTTTGTTGCCACATAGCGTTCTCCTTTTTGCATATATGCCTCTTTTTGTTTTCTCGTTAATTGCTTAAAGTAATACTCCGCTTGCATAGCTGTACGCTTATCATTGTGGGTCTCTACATATTTTAAAACGACAGGAAGCCTGGCGCGTGTATACCTAGCTCCTTTGCCGCTATTATGAGTCTGAATTCTCTTTTCTATATGGTTTGTATATCCAGCATAATAACTTCCATCAGAGCACTCTACCACATAAAAAAAATGCTTATTCTTCTCCATATAAAATTGAACGTA
Source organism: Bacillus thuringiensis (assembly GCF_001595725.1). Lineage (GTDB taxonomy): Bacteria > Bacillota > Bacilli > Bacillales > Bacillaceae_G > Bacillus_A > Bacillus_A thuringiensis_K. Next base: position 39,506 of record NZ_CP014282.1, on the reverse strand, counting down.
GCTCCTTTGTATATTCGTTATTGTTCTCATATACAACGAGAGGTGGTAAAATTTTTAAATCTGCATTTCCATCCTTAATTCCTTCAATTAACAATGTATTTGCTTCTTTTCCAACCTTAGGATAAACAAATTGCACACGCTTTGGTTCAATTTTATATTTACGCATTAATGTGACAATGTCTAGTAATCGCCCTGGACGATGTACAAACGCTACTTTCCCACCTTGTTTTACTAACTGACTACTTGCAGATACAACATCTTCTAATGTACACATAATTTCATGACGAGCTATCGCTAAATGTTCATTCATATTTTTCTCTGAAGTTTGAGGTGTTTGAAAATATGGTGGATTACATGTAACAACATCATATTGATGACGCCCAAGTTTCTCTGGCATATCTTTCAAATCTCCATGTATGAGGTGAATTCTTTCTTCCAACCCATTGTATTGAACACTTCTTACTCCCATATCATATAAGCGTTCTTGAATTTCCACACCAGTAATATTTCCTTTTGTTCTTGTACTTAATAGAAGGGGAACAACCGCGTTACCTGTACACAAATCAAGTAAATTCCCCTTTTGAATTGGTACCCATGCAAAATCTGCAAGTAAAACGGCATCTAAAGAAAAATTAAATACTGATGGGCTTTGTATAATCTTCATGTCTTGTGCTAATAAGTAATCTAAACGTTCATCTTCATATAAATTCATATACTGCTCCTTTTCTTACCCTTAACCTACCCTATTTCATGTATAAAAAATTACCTTTCCAATTATAATTGGAAAGGTAATTTCACTTTTTATTTAAGAATGACAGACAGAATAAACAATCTCCCTCTTTACGTACACTTCCATAATGTAGATTGCAAATATGAAAACCTTCTTGATACAGTCTCGCTAAATTGTCATAGCCTTCACCAATATCTGTTTTCGGCTTCACTTCTTTACGTTTTTGAGTTTTTTGTTTTTCTTTATTCTGCACTTCTTCAAAACGGTGTCGCAAATTGTTATTTTCCATTTTTATATGCTGGTTTTCTTCCAACAACTCTGCAAGATGCTGTTTTAACTCTCCCAACTGTTTGTATAAATGTCCAATTTGCTCTTCCATACTAGAAACCGATTCAAAAATATCTTTTTTCTCCACAAGCACCCACCTCATTAATCTGTGGTTTGACTCGAAACGACCCCTTTATTTACTAACTCATCTAACGTATATTCTACTATCCGTTCCTTGTCTACTAGTTCCACTTGAATTAATCTTTCTAAAATATTTAATCCGATAACACGGCCAGTACCATGCGGGGTTTGTATACGTTGATCTAAATCAGGAAGTTGTTCCTTTGCTGCCTCATATTCATCATTCTCATATTTTAAGCAACACATTAAGCGACCACATAAACCAGAGATTTTTGCAGGATTTAATGATAAATTTTGATCCTTTGCCATTTTAATGGATACAGGTTCAAAATCCCCTAAAAAAGTAGAACAACAAAGCATACGACCACATGGACCAATACCACCTAGCATCTTCGCTTCATCACGAACACCAATTTGTCTTAGTTCAATTCTTGTTCTAAAAATTGCGGCTAAGTCCTTCACTAGTTCGCGGAAATCGATCCGACCATCCGCAGTAAAATAGAAAATAATCTTATTACGATCGAATGTATACTCTACATCTACAAGTTTCATATCAAGATTATGCTCTACTACCTTTTGTTGACAGACTTGATATGCTTCTTTGGCAGCATGTTTGTTCTCTTCAACAATGGTACGATCATTTTCATTTGCAATACGAATAACCTTTTTTAGCGGTAATACAACGTCGTTTTCATCAACTTGTTTTTTGGTAATAACTACTTTTCCGTATTCAATACCTCTTACCGTTTCTACAATGACAAACTCATTTTCAGAGATATCGAACTGATTTGGATCAAAGTAATATACCTTCCCGGCCTTCTTAAAGCGAACACCTACTACATCATACAAAACGGTCATCCCTCCTGCAACCGCAACACTAACTGTTCGAACACAAGCTGCGCATTTACATTAGCGTTGATTCTATTTTTTGCCTCTAATATATTAAAGAGAGCTGATACAATGCGCTTCTGAGCATAGGAAAACGATTCAAACATCTCTTTCTGCTCATGAAAAACAAGACGATCTTCTTCTCCAAGTTGAACATATAATAAATCCTTATAAATAAGGAGTAACATATCTAAACCTTGCTGTAATTGTTCTTTCTCTCCAAAGTGTTTTCCCCATTTTTCTTGTACAAAAAAAATAGAGGTTTTATCTTTTTCGAGCGCTTCACATAATTTTATCACTAAAGCTCGTGCTTGTGCAAACCATTCATCACTACATAAAGCTAAAGCTTCATCAAAACTATTTGTAAGTTGAGCAGCAAGTGTCGATAAAGATGCTGTAATCCCTTCATCCTGTAATCTTCTAATTAAAGATTCCGTAGGTAACGGTCTAAACGTAACAACTTGGCAACGAGATAAAATCGTATTTAAAATTTGATGACTTTGTTCAGTAAGTAAAATAGCAGTTGTATCACTACTTGGTTCTTCTAAAAATTTCAAAAGTGTATTTGCCGCATTTGCTGTCATACGATCTGCATGCTCAATAATATATAATTTTTTATTTGCTTCTAATCCTGTTTTTGAAAACTCTTCTTGTAAATCATGAATTTGCTGCTTCTTAATAGATAATCCGTCTGGTTTTACAATATGTAAGTTAGGGTGGTTACCTGAATCAATTCGCTTACAGTTTGTACATACATGGCAGGGCTCTACCCCATTTCGCTCAGAACAGAGGAAACTCTTTGCCATTTGAATTGCTGTCGCAAACTTTCCTGTCCCTTTCCCTCCCTCTAACAAGTAAGCGTGGGATATACGCTCTTTTGCAATGCTATTCATCAACATTTTTACACCGATGGGTTGTATAGCAGAAAGCTGCTCCCACGTCTTCGTCATAATGCATACCTCACTTATTTCATTCTTTCCTTCTATTATAACAATTTATCTTCTATAAGCTGAACAACTTCTTCTATAAGTTTTTCCATCGGCTGATCAGCATTTACCAATACAATACGATCCGAGAAACGTTCTACAACTTGTAAATACCCTTCGCGCACACGTTTATGGAAAGAGATATCTTCCATATCTAGTCGATTTACTTCACGTCCTGCATCTTTTTCAATCCGAGCCAAACCAACCTCAGGCTCAATGTCTAGATAAATTGTTAAACTAGGCATACAGTCCTCTGTTGCGAAACGATTTATTTCAAATACCTTATCCATACCCAATCCTCTTGCATAGCCTTGGTATGCTAAAGAGCTATCTATAAAACGATCACATAACACGAGGTAGTTCTCATTAAGTGCTGGCATAACTTTTTCTACTAAATGTTGTCTGCGCGCAGCAGCATAAAGAAGCGCTTCTGTACGTGCTTCCATCATCGTATATTCTTGTTTATGTAAAATCGTCCTAATGTCCTCAGAAATTGCAATACCGCCTGGTTCCCTTGTCGCCATTACCTTTTGTGCTTTTTGTTCAAAATATGGCAATAAGCTTTTAATTAACGTTGTTTTACCTGAACCTTCTGGGCCCTCAATTGTTACAAATAATCCCTTCATCCTAAAACCCACTTTCTATATCATACACTTTCATATATTTCGTATTCCCTTGAAAACGAGCTCCTGCTCTCTCTAAATACATAATTTGCTCTTTATGCTCTGAAGTAATTCTCTCTCCATACATAATCAATGGAATTCCAGGTGGATACGGAATCACCATTTCCGCCGCTATCATTCCAACAGCCTCTTCTATAGATACTATCTTTGTTTCATATCCGTCTAGTTGTTTATACGTATACGGTAAAAGAGAGAATTCACCTTTATAAGTATAACGAATAGATTCCCTCTTGTCTTTCACCTCATAATGTTGCAATGCTACTCGGATCATCTCTATAACCTTCATATATCCCTCATTTACTTGTAAGGGTAAAATAAATAGGACATTGTACGGATCAGCCATCTCTGTATATATACCGACCTTTTCAAATACAGACTGTAATTCGTACCCTGATAACTGACAACGAGTTTGTACGGTGACCTTTAACTCATCTTGCAACGGATATTCTAAAATAGCGATTTGGGGAATAGAACGTAATTGTTCCTTAAATCTTCGTAAAAACTCAACAATTTCACTGTGACCTTCTTCTTTTATACGCGCCATTGTAAAGCGTGCTATATCCAAGGAAGCCATAATTGGATACGATGGACTACTAGATTGTAGCATACTTAAATAAGTAGTAACCTTCTCTTCGTCTACTAAGTGACTATTTATATGTAAATAGGAACCCATTGTCATTGCGGGTAATGTTTTATGTGCAGAATGAACTACAATATCTGCACCATATGTTAATGCTGACTTCGGGAATGGTTCTCCCAAGCACAAATGTGCCCCATGTGCCTCATCTACCAAAACAGGGATTTTATGTGCATGTGCAAAAGCGATGCTTGCCTCTAGATCCATACCCATACCATAATAATTAGGATGCGTTAAAATGAGTGCTTTCGCATTTGGATACTTTTCAATTGCTTTCTTAATAATTTCGTTACGAACTCCCACCGGTACGTTATAAGCTTCATCAATCCATGGATCTAAAAAAATGGGATTTGCTCCCGCAAGTTTTAAAGCATTAATAATTGATTTATGGCAATTTCTTTGTACAAGAACAATATCATGTTCCCCGCAACAAGACAAAATCATTGCTAAGTTCCCGACTGTTGAACCATTAATTAAAAAATAGCTCCTCTTTGTATTATAAACTTCAGCCAATAATTGTTGTGCCTCATCTATACATTCAAACGGACTATGCAAATCATCTAGTCCTGCTAACTCAGTTACATCAATAGATAGAATATCTTTAAACTCTCTTATTGCCTCCTGAGGGAAGTTTAAACCATTCTTATGACCTGGAACATGAAAGGATAACGGCCCTCTTTCTTTAAACTCTATTAACGCCTCATATAAAGGCATACGATTTTGATTCATCTACATCTCTTCCTTATTATTCATTCTCTATCTATTATACAGAACAAAAAAAATAATAGGCATATGCCTATTTAAAAATATGATACTTCTAATTTTCGAAGCTGCTTTAAATAATGTATATATTTCGGATCATCTGTCTCTGTATTCACCATATCCTTTTCACATTCATAGCATATTAAATTATTATAAACATATATACCTTCTTTTCTTTTTGTCTCACAAACAATACAAACTTCACTTTGTAATTTCATAACCTTCCCTCCCTATTTAAGTGAACCTATTTTATACTTCTAATCCTTAACAATTTACAGAAAAATATACACCCATCTTTTATATAATATGATTAACTCTTGGGCAACGTGTTTGTATTACCATTACTTCTTTCCTATTCTTTTTAACAATACAAAAAAACACAAGTCAAATGACTTGTGTTTTTAGTTGCTTGGCGACGTCCTACTCTCACAGGGACAAGGTCCCAACTACCATCGGCGCTAGAGAGCTTAACTTCCGTGTTCGGTATGGGAACGGGTGTGACCTCTCTGCCATCATCACCAAACTATGAAGGCATATTCCTTCAAAACTAGATAACATTGCTTCATATTATATGGTTAAGTCCTCGATCTATTAGTATTCGTCAGCTCCACATGTCACCATGCTTCCACCTCGAACCTATCAACCTGATCATCTTTCAGGGATCTTACTAGCTTACGCTATGGGAAATCTCATCTTGAGGGGCTTCATGCTTAGATGCTTTCAGCACTTATCCCTTCCGCACATAGCTACCCAGCTATGCCCTTGGCAGAACAACTGGTACACCAGCGGTGCGTCCATCCCGGTCCTCTCGTACTAAGGACAGCTCCTCTCAAATTTCCTACGCCCACGACGGATAGGGACCGAACTGTCTCACGACGTTCTGAACCCAGCTCGCGTACCGCTTTAATGGGCGAACAGCCCAACCCTTGGGACCGACTACAGCCCCAGGATGCGATGAGCCGACATCGAGGTGCCAAACCTCCCCGTCGATGTGGACTCTTGGGGAGATAAGCCTGTTATCCCCGGGGTAGCTTTTATCCGTTGAGCGATGGCCCTTCCATGCGGAACCACCGGATCACTAAGCCCGACTTTCGTCCCTGCTCGACTTGTAGGTCTCGCAGTCAAGCTCCCTTATGCCTTTGCACTCTACGAATGATTTCCAACCATTCTGAGGGAACCTTTGGGCGCCTCCGTTACACTTTAGGAGGCGACCGCCCCAGTCAAACTGCCCACCTGACACTGTCTCCCGGGTCGATAAGACCCGTAGGTTAGAATTTCAATACAGTCAGGGCGGTATCCCACCAGCGCCTCCACCGAAGCTAGCGCTCCGGTTTCAATGGCTCCCGCCTATCCTGTACAAACTGTACCAAAATTCAATATCAGGCTACAGTAAAGCTCCACGGGGTCTTTCCGTCCTGTCGCGGGTAACCTGCATCTTCACAGGTACTATAATTTCACCGAGTCTCTGGTTGAGACAGTGCCCAAATCGTTACACCTTTCGTGCGGGTCGGAACTTACCCGACAAGGAATTTCGCTACCTTAGGACCGTTATAGTTACGGCCGCCGTTTACTGGGGCTTCAGTTCAGAGCTTCGCTTACGCTAACCCCTCTCCTTAACCTTCCAGCACCGGGCAGGTGTCACCCCCTATACTTCGCCTTACGGCTTCGCAGAGAGCTGTGTTTTGCTAAACAGTCGCTTGGGCCTATTCACTGCGGCTTTCCGTTAAGAAAGCACCCCTTCTCCCGAAGTTACGGGGTCATTTTGCCGAGTTCCTTAACCAGAGTTCTCTCGCACACCTTAGGATTCTCTCCTCGCCTACCTGTGTCGGTTTGCGGTACAGGCACCTTTTATCTCGCTAGAAGCTTTTCTTGGCAGCGGGGAATCAAAGACTTCGCTCCATAAGGAGCTTCC
>NZ_CP014282.1:12500-27500 GCF_001595725.1 Bacillus thuringiensis | reverse complement strand
AGCCTTTTGTAAATTTACCCATTGTAGAGTTTGAAAGCTCATCAGCCTTTTTAAGCGCATCATTTGTTGCAGCTAACACTAAGTCTTGTAACATTTCGATATCTTCTGGATCTACAACTTCTTCTTTAATCTTCACTTCAAGAATTTGCTTGTGACCATTTGCGATAACTGTAATCATTCCGCCGCCAGCTGTACCTTCAACTGTTTTTTCACCAAGCTCTTCTTGTGCTTTCGCCATGTCCTTTTGCATCTTTTGCATTTGTTTCATCATGTTATTCATATTTCCCATTCCGCCACGCATCATAATTAATTCCTCCTAATTATTATTACTCTTTTATTTCAATGAGTTCTTGCCCTACTAATTTCACTGCCTCTTCTATAAGAGGGTCTTCCTTTTTCTCCGGACTTTCTTCAGACTCTCCACCTTCACGTTGTAAAAAGTCTTCACGGATTTTACCCCATTCACTTTTGGGAATGGCAATCATATTTAACCTTTTACTTAGCAATTCAAATAAAGCTTGTTCTACTGTATCCATAGCTTCTCGATTTTCGCTCGCCATCTTACAGTGAATCTCATATTGAAATGCTAAAACGTAAGTGTCATCTGAAGCTGCCACCGGTTCGCTATTTTCTAGTAAAACGGCAAACGCTACTTTGTTATATGATTTGAGTCTTCCTAACAACTCACCCCATACAGCTTTTAATTGTTCTAAATCTTGACGCTTCGCTTGTTTTAATACTTCATTTACACGTCCGACAGGAATTTTCATACTTCCTGTTCGTACCGGTTTTGGTGTTGCACGTGTCTCTCTTACTTCTTGTTGTACACCAGCTGGCACACCGTTCTTTTTGACTTGCTCTAACTCTTTCTCCAGTTGCTGCATCCTGTTCATAATTGCTTGCAAACGATCTGTACCATTTGCTTGCATCATAAACTGTTGACACAATTGCACCATAACAACTTCTAAGAAAATACGCGGATGATTTGTCCACTTCATTTCCTGTTGTCCCTTACTAAGGGTATGAATAATCTCATAGATCACTTCCGGTTGCATTTCTTCACTCAACTTACGGAATTGATCATCTACAATTACTCGTTCCAACATATGTTCTAGTTGCGGTGAAGTTTGATATAAAAGCATATCACGATAATAGTAAATGAAATCCTCCATAAAACGAACTGGATCCTTCCCTTTACTCATCATTTCATCTATGATTTGCAATGCTCTTGATACATCATTTTCACGTATGCACTCTACTAAATTCCCTAAGTATTGCTGAGAAACAGATCCTGTTACGGCCAATACGTCTTCTGTCGTAACAATCTCATCACTATAAGATATAGCCTGATCAATAAGACTAAGCGCGTCACGCATACCACCTTCGGCAGCACGTGCAACAATTTGTAATGCTTCATCTTCCACTTGCGTACCTTCATTTGTCACGACCGTTGATAATCTCTCAACAATATCATTCACTGATATTTTTCGGAATTCAAAGCGCTGACAACGTGAAATGATTGTAGGTGGGATCTTATGAGGTTCTGTTGTCGCCAAAATAAAGATAACATGTCCTGGCGGCTCTTCTAAGGTTTTTAAAAGCGCATTGAATGCACCCATAGAAAGCATGTGAACTTCATCAATAATGTATACTTTATATTCTACAGCACTTGGAGCATATTTTACTTTATCTCTAATATCTCGAATTTCATCTACACCGTTATTTGAAGCCGCATCAATTTCTAATACATCTGAAATGGATCCTTGTGTAATTCCTAAACAAGAAGGACATTCATTACAAGGTTCAGCTACCGGAGCATGTTCACAGTTAATTGCTTTTGCAAATACTTTTGCAATTGTTGTTTTTCCTGTTCCCCTCGGACCAGAAAATAAATAAGCATGTGAAACTTTCTCTTGAAGAAGGGCATTTTGCAACGTTTTTGTCACGTGCTTTTGACCGACTACATCTTCGAACTTTTGCGGTCTCCATGTTCGGTATAACGCTTGGTATGACACGAAAATACGGCCTCCCTCAAAGGTTATTATCTCATTTATTATAACCCATTCTGTTTATAGATTCCAAAAGTTATTTTCTATACAAAAAACTCACCTTTTTATTAAGGTGAGTTTTGTATACATATATAACTGCCGTGCACCCTCCGTCGATTACGTACCATAAGCGTTACTCAAGCAGTTAGCTCGGTTCAGGCACTCCTGCGGCACACGAGAAGACCCGCTTATTGCTGCTTCCTTCCGGACCTGACAAGGTTCACGGGGTCCCGTTGCGCAGGACCCAAACGTCAACACCACTTACTTAAGGCAGACCTTACAGCAACATAACCTCGAGAGGGGATTCGGCCTCGCTAGAGCGGATTGCGAGTATAGGGCACCGCTACCTCCCCGCTTAGCACGGCAAAGTTAAAACCAATATTCGGTTGCCTTTATTAAAGGCATTATCAGTATAACTTGTTTCTTTGTAAAATGCAAATACGTTAGTTCTCAGTATTTCCCCCTAATTTTTTTATCGCTTTTCTTTTTTTACGAAGCTCTCTAAAAAAGTTCGTTAACAACGTACCGCATTCTTCCTCTAGTACACCAGATACTACTTCACATTGATGATTGAAGCGTTCATCCGTTAAAAGATTCATCAATGTTCCTGCACATCCGCCCTTCGGATCACTTGCACCATATACAACTCGCTTCACTCGTGATAAAACAATTCCACCGGCACACATTGGACAAGGTTCTAATGTTACATACAATGTTGCATCTTCTAAACGCCATGTCCCTAATTTTTTACATGCCTCATCTATCGCTAGCAACTCAGCATGAGCTATTGATCTTTGCTCAGTTTCTCTTAAATTATGGGCAACACTAATTACCTCACCATCTAACACTATAACTGCTCCAATTGGTACTTCCTGTATTTCCTCTGCCTTTTTAGCTTCTTCTATCGCTAATTGCATAAAATAAATATCTTGATCTTGTTTCATAACATAGTCCTTTCATTACAAATAAAGTACACTTATTTCCATTTACTACACAGGGGATAACTTTTACAAATTCAATCCACCCTAAAAGAAAAAAGAGAGGGGATTACATATGAAAAATACCGCCTTGCTCATTATCGATATGATTAATGACTTTCAATTTTCCCACGGACCCATTCTAGCTAAAAAATGCGAAACTATAACAAACCCTATTTTACAATTAAAGAAAAAAATGAAATCCTTCGGCTATCCTATAATTTACGTTAATGACCATTATCAACTTTGGAGATCTGATATCGACCAACTTATTACTCATTGCACAAATGAATATAGCGAAAATATAATCCATAAAATTGCTCCAAATTCTGATGATTACATTTTTATTAAACCACATTATTCCGCTTTTTATGAAACACCTTTAAATTCATTACTAGGTTATTTAAAAATAGAAAATCTAATATTAACAGGGGTTGCTGGAAATATATGTATCCTATTTACAGCTAATGATGCTCATATGAGAAATTATACATTGTATGTACCACAGGATTGTATCGCCTCTAACAACGACCAAGATAATATACATGCCTTGAAAATAATGGAAACTACATTGAAAGCAAATATAACATCATCAACCAAAATAAAATTTAATTAATACATATATCTATTTTCTAACTTTTTATATCAAATTAACCCGCTCGCTTCCCTCTTGTGCTACAATAATTCTGTTTTGTGTTTTTAGTAGTCACGGTAAATCACTGATTGAAAGGAGGAAACAGCGTGACCGGAGTACCATTTATCACGGTTGAAGGACCAATTGGTGTTGGAAAAACTTCACTTGCGAAGGAAATTTCAACTCACATGCAACTCCACTTACTAAAAGAGATTGTTGATGAAAATCCCTTTTTAGGAAAGTTCTATGAAGACATCGACGAATGGAGTTTTCAAACAGAGATGTTCTTTCTTTGTAATAGATACAAACAATTAGAAGACATTAACATAAAGTATTTGAATCAAAGGAAACCAGTAGTAGCGGATTACCATATCTTTAAAAATTTAATTTTTGCATCCCGCACATTAAAAGACTCTCAATATGACAAATACATGCAAATTTATCGTATCCTTACACAAGATATGCCTGTGCCAAATGTCATTGTTTATTTAACAGCTAGCCTAGAAACATTGCAAAAACGAATCGCCATGCGCGGAAGAGAATTTGAAAAAAACATGGATCCAAATTACTTACTACAGCTCACAAAAGATTATGAAACAGCAATGGATGCTTTTAAAAAAGATCATCCAGAAATACCAGTATTGAAATTTAATGGAGACGATATGGATTTTGTAAAAAATCCTGATGATTTAAACGTCATCCTATCTGCCCTTCAAAATACTCTCTTAAAGGAGTCGAAATAATAATGAATTTAAGGCAAAAATATGATATACCCAATGACGCAGTAATCACTATCGCCGGAACGGTAGGTGTGGGTAAATCAACTATGACAACTGCATTAGCTAATGCTTTAGGTTATCGCACATCATTTGAAAAAGTAGATTCCAATCCATATTTGGACAAGTTCTATGCGGACTTCACTCGCTGGAGCTTCCACCTACAAGTGTACTTTTTAGCAGAACGATTTAAGGAACAAAAAAGAATTTTTGAATATGGTGGCGGTTTTGTTCAAGATCGTTCCATTTACGAAGACACTGGAATTTTCGCAAAGATGCATCATGAAAAAGGGACAATGACGGAAACTGATTATGAAACATACAAAGGTTTATTTGACGCTATGGTCATGACTCCTTACTTCCCTCATCCAGACTTATTAATTTACTTAGAAGGTTCTTTCGATGATATTGTCGATCGTATTCAAGAACGCGGGCGCCCAATGGAACAGCAAACACCAATTGAGTACTGGAAAGAAATGCATGGACGTTATGAAAACTGGATTAACAACTTTAATTCATGCCCTGTATTACGCTTAAATATTAATGAGTACGATATTTTAAAAGATGGTGATTCAATCGAACCAATCATTAAAAAAATTGGCCATTTTTTAAAACAAACACGTAAACTTGTAAAATAAAAAACCCGTGCATATGCACGGGTTTTCCTATTAAATTACTTCTTCTTTGTTGGAGCAATAATTTCACTCTCAGGTTTTCCTGCGTTAATGCGCTGACGAACAGTACTTGTACTAATATCGTATGCTTCAGCAATCTCTTTAACAGTCATTTCTTTACCGTTAATTACTGCCGTTAATACTTTACCTGTACGTTTTGGAGCTGCTTCTTTCTTTACAGCCGCTTTTTTAACTTGTTTTGGCGCCTCTACTTTACTCTTAGCTGGTTTTACATCACAAGTACAACCACAAAGTTTACGGAATGTATCATCACTAATAATGCGTGATACGTTTGCACCACTGTTTAAAATTCTATTGTTCTTACAGACAGGACATTGTACATAATATAAAGTTTTTCCATCTAAAGGAAACGTTTGTATAATAAGATCCATGTTGACTCCTTTCATATCTATGAAGATAATCATCGGAATATGAGTGTGTAATAAGGACAAGATTACCTTACACCATACTTTATGATTGGTTTTAAAATAAAAACTCGTTACGTGTTGGTAACGAGTTCTCCAATCTCCACTTATATGCGCTGTTGTCAATTATATCTGGAGGAGGTAGAGGGATTCGAACCCCCGCGCGACTCTCGCCGCCTGTCGGTTTTCAAGACCGATCCCTTCAGCCAGACTTGGGTATACCTCCATATTGACATCAAATATAATATCAAAAGAAAAACAGTTAGTCAACCCTACTAAAATAAATTATGAGGAAAGGAAAATTTTACTTTCCCCTTCCTACATTACAGTACTGACAACGCTCATAATTACCAATCACTCATACCGATGAATGTTTAAATTTACTTAATAACTGTTTTTCCTCCCATATAAGGGCGAAGAACTTCTGGAATTATAATTGTACCATCTTCTTGTTGGTAGTTCTCTAAAATAGCTGCAACCGTACGTCCAATTGCAAGACCAGATCCATTTAATGTATGAACATGTTCTGGTTTTCCATTTGGCTCACGGCGGAAACGGATATTTGCACGTCTCGCTTGGAAAGCTTCAAAATTACTACAAGAAGAAATTTCACGATATGTGCCATAGCTCGGAATCCATACTTCAATATCGTATTTCTTCGCTGCTGTAAATCCTAAATCGCCTGTGCACATGCTCATAACGCGATATGGCAACTCTAATAATTGTAACACGCGTTCTGCATCATTTGTTAATTTTTCTAACTCTTCATAAGAATCTTCTGGTTTTACGAACTTCACAAGCTCTACTTTATTGAACTGATGCTGGCGAATTAAACCACGTGTATCACGCCCAGCTGAACCTGCTTCAGAACGGAAGCAAGAGCTAAATGCAGCATATCTTATAGGCAATTGCTCTTTATTTAAAATCTCATCACGATGCATATTCGTTACAGGTACTTCAGCTGTTGGAATTAAGAAGTAATCTTCACTTTCAATACGGAATGCATCTTCTTCAAACTTTGGAAGTTGCCCTGTTCCCGTCATACTTGCACGGTTTACCATATATGGAGGTAATACTTCTTCATATCCATGCTCATCAGTATGAAGATCAAGCATAAAGCTAATTAAAGCACGCTCTAATCTTGCACCAGCACCTTTGTAAAATACGAAGCGGCTTCCTGTTACTTTCCCAGCGCGTTCAAAATCTAAAATTCCTAAATCAGTAGCAAGATCCCAATGTGGTTTTGGCTCATAAGTAAATTCTTTCACTTCTCCCCAAGTACGTGCTACTACATTATCATCCTCTGTTTCACCAACTGGAGCAGATTCATGAGGGATATTTGGAATAGATAACATTAATCTTTCTAAGTCTTCTTCAACTGTACGAAGTTCGTTATCAAGATCCTTTACTTTTTCTCCAACCTCACGCATTTCTAAAATTAGAGCTTCTGCATCTTTCTTTTCGCGCTTTAATACAGAAATTTGTTGAGATACTTCGTTACGTTTACTTTTTAATTCTTCTGTCTGAACAAGTAGTTCTCTTCTTCTCGTATCAAGTTCTTCAAAACGTCCGAAATCAGTTAAATCTTCGCCTCTATGCTGTAATTTCGCTTTTACTTCTTCAAAGTTTGTACGTAAAAATTTAATATCAAGCATTATATACTCCTCCTTTTATTTTATAAAACACAAAAAACTCCCGTCCCTATATAAAGGGACGGGAGTTAACCCGCGTTGCCACCCTAGTTGAAAGCATTACTGCTTTCCTCTCAAGTAGAAATAACGGCTCTTCACCGGGAATGCTTACTAATCCAAAAGATATTCCACATTCCATTCCAGGATGGATTCACAAACTGTTTCTATCGATTTCCACCAACCATCGACTCTCTATAAGAAACGACATTTGTTACTATTTCCTATCAACACGCTTATTTTATAAAATTGTTACCATCAATTTACTATAATCTTATACAAGTTGCAAGTTACTTATACAACTTTTTTCATTTTCGCTTCTTTTACCATTTCAACAAAGTATGCTGTCACACGATGATCATCTGTTAATTCCGGATGGAATGAAGCAGCTAAAAACTGATTTTGTCTTACCGCTACCATTCGATCACCATGCTTAGAAAGCACTTCAACATTATCAGCTACTTCTACAACATACGGCGCACGGATAAATACACCAACGAAGTCTTCACCCACGCCTTCAATTGAAAGTGCAGCTTCAAAACTATCCTTTTGGCGTCCGAACGCATTGCGCTCAACTGTAATATCCATAGCACCAATATGTGCTTCTTCATAGCCAATAAGTGTTTTCGCAAGAAGAATCATCCCTGCACATGTACCAAACATTGGTTTACCAGACTTCGCGAATGTACGAAGTGGTTCCATGAAAGCATACTTATCAATAAGACGGCGCATTGTTGTACTTTCACCGCCCGGTAAAATAAGACCATCAATTTCTTCAAGTTGTTCTATACGCTTTACAACAACAGCTTCTGCACCACTTGCTTCAACTGATTTCACATGCTCACGAACTGCACCTTGAAGACCTAGTACACCGATTTTCACCATTTTAAAGTTCTCCTTCAATTACCATCCACGCTCTTGCATGCGTTGTTCTGGTAATAACGTTGAAATTTCGATACCTTTCATCGCATTACCTAATCCTTTAGAAAGGCTTGCAATTAGTTCGTAATCCTCATAATGAGTTGTCGCTTCAACGATTGCACGTGCAAATTTCGCTGGATTCTCTGATTTGAAGATACCAGATCCTACAAATACACCATCCGCACCAAGTTGCATCATTAACGCTGCATCTGCTGGTGTTGCTACACCACCTGCTGCGAAGTTTACAACTGGTAAACGACCAAGGCGTTTAATTTCAAGTAGTACTTCATAAGGAGCACCAGTATTTTTTGCATATGTCATTAACTCATCTTCACGTAGACTTGCAACTTGACGGATTTCTGCATTGACTTGGCGCATATGACGCACTGCCTCTACAATGTTTCCTGTTCCTGGTTCACCTTTTGTACGAAGCATAGATGCACCTTCTGCAATACGACGTGCAGCTTCTCCGATATCACGGCAACCACATACAAACGGAACTGTGTAATCACGTTTATTTAAATGGTATACTTCATCGGCAGGAGTTAATACTTCACTCTCATCGATATAGTCTACCCCTAATGATTCTAATACACGTGCTTCTACAAGGTGACCGATACGGCATTTTGCCATAACCGGAATTGACACTGCACCCATAACTTCTTCAACGATTGTTGGGTCTGCCATACGAGAAACGCCACCTGCTGCACGAATATCTGCTGGTACACGCTCTAATGCCATAACGGCAACTGCGCCTGCCTCTTCTGCAATTTTTGCTTGTTCAGCGTTAACTACGTCCATAATAACGCCGCCTTTTTGCATTTCTGCCATTCCACGTTTTACACGTTCTGTCCCTGTTACATTTGTCATGTACAAAAACCCCCCTAGGTGAATTGCTTTCCCCCGTTAAAGGCGAAAATTAAGAATACTCTTACATTCTACCACTAACTATCAGATGCTTGTCTACTACTTTTTCATAAAGTCGGTATGAAAAATAGGAATAAAAAAAAGCTCCTATCATGAGGAGCTTTTAAAACCAACCTTTTACTGTATCAACAGCACTATTCCACATACCACTAAAGAATGAACCAATTCCGCGCATAGCACGAGTAAACCAGTTTGCTTCTTCCACTTCAGATGTTGTTACAAGATCCACTTGCAGTGACTTACCAGTTAAAAATCCAGGGTCGTTTGTATCTTTTGGCGTAATTACCATTTGACCAAGCGCCGCTCCCTTTTTAATAGGTGCTTCTTGTCCCTTACTTGATTCTTTTAATTCCGTTTTATAAACATCTTTACTTCCTTTTGGCACTGGAAGTGAAATAGCTTGTTTCGTTTGAACTGCTACATCTTTATCTTTCGCATTTTCTACTCGTACTGTTTCTTGTCCTTTTACTGAAGAACCTTTTTTATACATTTGTTTCACTTCAAAGTTAGCAAATCCATAATCATATAGCTTCTTTGTTTCATCAAAACGTGCTGTATGAGAACTTGTTTTAATAACTACAGAAATAAAACGCATTCCGTTTCTTTCAACCGTACCAGTGAAGCAATCTCCTGCTTCTGGAGTTGAGCCTGTTTTTAGGCCGTCTACGCCATCATATTCTTTAACTAAGCCCTTTAACATCCAGTTCCAGTTCGACATTGCAAACTTCTCTTTTTCTGGACGGAATTCTTTTTTAGGGATTTTTGCTGTATCTAACACTTTTGGATAATCTTTAATTAAATGTTGTGCTAAAGTTGCAACATCCTTTGCAGACATTTTATTTTCTTCATCCGCTGTTGTTCCTTCAGGATGCATTCCCTTTAAATCTTTATTCGTTAAACCTGTAGAATTGACAAATTTATAATTTTTCAACCCTAGTTCTTTCGATTTATCATTCATCATTTTTACGAAGTCTACTTCTTTACCTGCAATTGCTTCTGCTAATGCAATTGTTGCACCATTTGCAGAAAAGATTGCCATTGCCTCGTATAACTCTTTTACTGTATAAGAGCCACCTTTTTCTAATGCAACATTTGATAATGAAGCATCTTGTGAAACCTTATATGCATATTCAGAAACCTTAATTTTCTGGTCCCACTTAAGTTTTCCTTTATCCACTGCTTCGTGAACTAAATATTCACTCATCATCTTTGTCATACTAGCAATGGATAATAATTCATCTGCATTCTTTTGATATAAAATTTTCCCAGAATTCGCTTCTACTAAAATTGCCGCACCTGCTTCAATGTTTAAAGCGGCTCCTGTTTCAGCTGATGCATTGCTATATGGCATAAAAATGCTACAAGCTAGTGTAAGCACTGTTACCAAAGCAATGAATCTTTTGCAAAACATACCTTTCACTTTTGCTACCCCCAATATCTATGTACTCACATAACCGTTATTCTAACATAATCAAAAACAAATAGACAGAGATATCAAATCTCTGTCTATTTGTATATAAGACATTATAATGAGTAGTTTGGAGCCTCTTTTGTAATTTGTACGTGATGAGGATGACTTTCACGTAAGCCAGCACCTGACATACGAATGAATTGTGCATTTTCGCGTAAGAATTCTAAATCCTGTGCTCCGCAATATCCCATACCTGCACGTAAGCCACCAACTAATTGGTGAACTGTATCTGCTAAAGGTCCTTTATATGGTACTCGTCCTTCAATACCTTCTGGGACAAGTTTTTTATTGCCTTCTTGGAAGTAACGATCTTTACTTCCTTTTTCCATCGCACCGACAGAACCCATACCACGATACACTTTAAATTGACGACCTTGGTAAATTTCAGTTTCTCCAGGGCTTTCTGCAACACCTGCAAACATGCTACCTAGCATAACAACATGTGCTCCTGCCGCTAAAGCTTTCACCATATCACCAGAGTACTTAATACCGCCATCAGCAATAACTGGAATGCCGTGTTTACGAGCTTCTGTTGCACAATCATAAACCGCAGTTAATTGTGGTACACCAACACCGGCTACAACGCGTGTTGTACAAATAGAACCTGGTCCAATACCAACTTTAACTACGTTTGCACCAGCTTCAATTAGTGCTTTCGTTGCTTCAGCAGTAGCAACATTTCCAGCGATAATATTTAGTGATGGATATTTAGCACGAACTTCTTTTACCTTATCAATAACACCTTTAGAATGCCCATGTGCTGTATCAAGTACAATTGCATCTACACTAGCTTTTACTAATGCATCGATGCGAAGCATAGCATCCGCTGTTACACCAACTGCTGCTCCAACTAATAAGCGTCCTTGCTTATCTTTAGCAGAGTTTGGGAATTCAATTACTTTTTCAATATCTTTTATTGTAATAAGCCCTTGTAATACACCGTTATTATCAACAAGAGGGAGTTTTTCAATTTTATACTTTTGTAGGATCTTTTCAGCTTCTTCCAGTGTAGTACCAACTGGAGCTGTAATTAATTGTTCTTTTGTCATTACGTCAGAAATTTTGATTGAGTAGTCTTGGATGAAGCGCATATCACGGTTTGTAATAATACCAACTAATTTTCGCTCATCTAAATTATTTACAACCGGTACACCTGAGATACGATATTTTCCCATAAGATGTTCTGCATCATATACTTGATGTTCTGGAGTTAAGAAGAAAGGATCTGAAATAACGCCGCTTTCAGAGCGCTTTACTTTATCAACTTGCTCTGCTTGTTGCTCAATAGACATATTCTTATGAATAATTCCTAAACCACCCTGGCGAGCCATTGCAATAGCCATGTCAGCTTCTGTTACTGTATCCATTCCTGCACTAATTAACGGGATGTTTAGCTGTAAGCTTTCAGATAAAACTGTTTTAACACTTACTTCTCTTGGTAATATATCTGACCTAGCTGGTACAAGTAATACATCATCAAAAGTCAAACCTTCTTTAACAAATTTAGATTCCCACATAATTGTTCCCCCTATGATACCAGAAATTATTATTAGTAGCTTATCAATTGGTTAAAATACTGTCAAGGACGTATATATATGTTAGAATTTTTAGACAATAAAAGGAGCGTAATATATGCATCAAACATCTTGTACTTGGCAGCAGTTAAGTTTCTTTTTTTCATCTCAAAACGTACAACGTTATCTTGCCCGTTGTTACGAAAAATCCTCTATTCAGGATGCCGAAAAAAAAAGTTTTGAAAATTGTTATCCCTTTATTTATTACTTAGAACACGGGAAAAATTATTATGAATTATATAAGACAGCTCCATTTTCCATTCAACCAATGTTGTTATTTTATGGAATTAGTCAACTTTTTAAAGCATGCCTACTAACTATTGACCCTAACTATCCTGAATCCACTACTGTTTTAGCTCATGGCGTTACAACTCGCAAACGAAAAAAACAAGGGTATCAATTTTTAGAAGATGAGGTGAAGGTACAAAAAAACGGATTATTTACTCATGTTGCAGAACAACTGTTTCACATGAAACACTTAGAAGCAGAAAAATTTAACATGTTAGAATTAATGGGAAATATTCCAGAATTACAAAATTTATTTCGTTATAGTCAAAAAGGATCAACTTTATATAAAATCGATTCAACAATTAAAAATGAGCTCTCCTTTTCAGTCAACCTACTAGATCGATTACATATGACTAAAGAGAGATTTTCTCGTTACATTGAAACATCTTGTAAGCATTTATCAATACAGCACGTACCTGAGAAGACTAATGAATCGAATTTACTTTTTACAGGGCCCATTCAATCATGGAATCCTATGTACAGTACTCCTTTATACTATGAACATCTTACTAATACTTATTATTTGCCACTTACGACTGATCCTAGAAATCCTAAGCCAATATTACCCGAACTCCTCATTCATTATTTATTGCTCTATAATTTAAGCATGATTTCTAGGTATGAAACAGATTGGTGGTATGACTTACTTGGCAGTTATGGTTCTGAAGATTATCCATTTATTTATCAATTTCTAAGTATTTCTGCTCAAAAAATCCCTTACTATATTTCAAATTTTTTATTAATGGAACCAAATCTATTTCATGGGAAATAAAAAAACACAAGTCAAATGACTTGTGTTTTTAGTTGCTTGGCGACGTCCTACTCTCACAGGGACAAGGTCCCAACTACCATCGGCGCTAGAGAGCTTAACTTCCGTGTTCGGTATGGGAACGGGTGTGACCTCTCTGCCATCATCACCAAACTATGAAGGCATATTCCTTCAAAACTAGATAACATTGCTTCATATTATATGGTTAAGTCCTCGATCTATTAGTATTCGTCAGCTCCACATGTCACCATCCACCTCGAACCTATCAACCTGATCATCTTTCAGGGATCTTACTAGCTTACGCTATGGGAAATCTCATCTTGAGGGGCTTCATGCTTAGATGCTTTCAGCACTTATCCCTTCCGCACATAGCTACCCAGCTATGCCCTTGGCAGAACAACTGGTACACCAGCGGTGCGTCCATCCCGGTCCTCTCGTACTAAGGACAGCTCCTCTCAAATTTTCTACGCCCACGACGGATAGGGACCGAACTGTCTCACGACGTTCTGAACCCAGCTCGCGTACCGCTTAATGGGCGAACAGCCCAACCCTTGGGACCGACTACAGCCCCAGGATGCGATGAGCCGACATCGAGGTGCCAAACCTCCCGTCGATGTGGACTCTTGGGGAGATAAGCCTGTTATCCCCGGGTAGCTTTTATCGTTGAGCGATGGCCCTTCCATGCGGAACCACCGGATCACTAAGCCCGACTTTCGTCCCTGCTCGACTTGTAGGTCTCGCAGTCAAGCTCCCTTATGCCTTTGCACTCTACGAATGATTTCCAACCATTCTGAGGGAACCTTTGGGCGCCTCCGTTACACTTTAGGAGGCGACCGCCCCAGTCAAACTGCCCACCTGACACTGTCTCCCGGGTCGATAAGACCCGTAGGTTAGAATTTCAATACAGTCAGGGCGGTATCCCACCAGCGCCTCCACCGAAGCTAGCGCTCCGGTTTCAATGGCTCCGCCTATCCTGTACAAACTGTACCAAAATTCAATATCAGGCTACAGTAAAGCTCCACGGGGTCTTTCCGTCCTGTCGCGGGTAACCTGCATCTTCACAGGTACTATAATTTCACCGAGTCTCTGGTTGAGACAGTGCCCAAATCGTTACACCTTTCGTGCGGGTCGGAACTTACCCGACAAGGAATTTCGCTACCTTAGGACCGTTATAGTTACGGCCGCCGTTTACTGGGGCTTCAGTTCAGAGCTTCGCTTACGCTAACCCCTCTCCTTAACCTTCCAGCACCGGGCAGGTGTCACCCCTATACTTCGCCTTACGGCTTCGCAGAGAGCTGTGTTTTTGCTAAACAGTCGCTTGGGCCTATTCACTGCGGCTTTCCGTTAAGAAAGCACCCCTTCTCCCGAAGTTACGGGGTCATTTTGCCGAGTTCCTTAACCAGAGTTCTCTCGCACACCTTAGGATTCTCCTCGCCTACCTGTGTCGGTTTGCGGTACAGGCACCTTTTATCTCGCTAGAAGCTTTTCTTGGCAGCGGGGAATCAAAGACTTCGCTCCATAAGGAGCTTCCCCATCACAGCTCAGCCTTCACGATAAGCGGATTTGCCTACTTATCAGCCTAACTGCTTGGACGTGCACAACCAATCGCACGCTTCTTCTATCCTTCTGCGTCCCTCCATTGCTCAAACGATAAAGAGTGGTACAGGAATATCAACCTGTTGTCCATCGCCTACGCCTGTCGGCCTCGGCTTAGGTCCTGACTAACCCTGAGCGGACGAGCCTTCCTCAGGAAACCTTAGGCATTCGGTGGACGGGATTCTCACCCGTCTTTCGCTACTCATACCGGCATTCTCACTTCTAAGCACTC
>NZ_CP014282.1:0-7500 GCF_001595725.1 Bacillus thuringiensis | reverse complement strand
ACCATTACGATCTGATTCATCACGTAAATCTGTAATACCTTCAATTTTCTTATCGCGAACTAATTCTGCGATTTTTTCAATTAATCGTGCCTTATTAACTTGATAAGGTAGTTCAGTTACGATAATAGATTGTTTACCGTTTGACTTCTCTTCAATTTCAACCTTAGCACGAAGCATAATGGAACCGCGACCTGTTTCATAAGCTCTTCGAATTCCACTTCTTCCTAAAATTAAACCTGCCGTCGGAAAGTCTGGACCGGGAATATATTCCATCAATTCCGCGATAGTAATATCAGGATTATGACTTAATGCCAGCACACCATCAATTACTTCGCCAAGCTGATGCGGCGGTATATTTGTTGCCATACCAACAGCAATACCTGTTGTACCGTTTACTAATAAATTAGGGAAACGCGCTGGTAATACTATCGGTTCTCTTTCGGAACCATCATAGTTATCTTGATAATCAATTGTATTTTTTGAAATATCACGTATTAATTCCATAGAAATCTTAGACATTCTTGCCTCTGTATAACGCATTGCCGCTGCTGAATCTCCATCTACAGAACCGAAGTTACCATGCCCATCTACAAGCATATAACGTTGACTAAAATCTTGCGCCATACGTACCATTGTTTCATAAACGGCTGAATCACCATGAGGGTGATACTTACCGATTACTTCACCGACAATACGTGCTGATTTCTTATACGCTTTATCAGCTGTAATTCCTAAATCATTCATCGCATATAAAACCCTGCGATGTACAGGTTTTAACCCATCACGAACATCTGGTAATGCACGAGATACGATAACACTCATTGCGTAATCTAAAAATGAGGTACGCATTTCATGACTAATATTAATTTCTCGAATTCGTGCTTGTTGTTGATTGTCTGACATCAACGAGCACCTCCTCTTACATTTCCGTTACACATACATTGATTTATATGTAGAAGACAGGAATACTTAGATTCCTGTCATTACTCATTTAAATATCAAGGTTCTTCACGTATTTTGCATTCTCTTGAATAAAGTTACGACGTGGTTCCACTTTATCGCCCATTAAAATTTCAAACGTTTCGTCTGCTTCTATTGCATCTTGAAGAGAAACTTGAAGTAACGAACGTACTTCTGGATCCATTGTCGTCTCCCATAGCTGAGTTGGATTCATCTCTCCAAGACCTTTATAACGTTGAATTCCTGGTTTTGGCTGGGCCGGTAGCTCAGCTAATATTTTTTCAAGTTCGTTATCATTATAAGCATATTGAATTTTTTTACCTTGTTGTATTTTAAACAAAGGTGGTTGTGCGATATATATATATCCACACTCAATTATTTGACGCATATAACGATAGAAGAACGTTAATAATAGGGTACGAATATGCGCACCATCAACATCGGCATCGGTCATAATAATAACTTTATGATAGCGTGCTTTTTCAATATCGAAGTCTCCACCAATATTTGTACCAATCGCCGTAATAATTGTACGAACTTCATCATTTGATAAAATCTTATCTAAGCGTGCCTTTTCAACATTAATAATTTTACCCTTCAACGGTAAAATTGCTTGGAAATGACGATCGCGTCCTTGTTTTGCAGATCCACCGGCAGAGTCACCCTCTACGATGTAAATTTCACTAATTGCTGGATCTTTCGAAGAGCAATCAGCTAATTTACCAGGTAAACTTGAAACTTCTAACGCACTCTTTCGACGTGTCAATTCACGCGCTTTTTTCGCAGCTACACGTGCACGTGCAGCCATCGTACCTTTTTCTACAATTTTTCGCGCTACATTAGGATTCTCTAGTAAGAACTTTTCAAATGCCTCTGAGAATACAGACTCTGTAATCGTTCTTGCTTCACTATTCCCAAGTTTTGTCTTCGTTTGTCCTTCAAATTGTGGATTTGGATGCTTAATTGATACAATTGCTGTTAAACCTTCACGAACATCCTCACCAGTTAAATTACTGTCCGCATCTTTTAAAATGCTGTTTTTACGACCATAGTCGTTGATTACACGAGTTAAAGCTGTCTTAAAACCTACCTCATGTGTACCACCTTCATACGTATGGATGTTATTCGTAAATGAGTAAATATTATTTGTGTATCCCTCGTTATATTGAAGAGAAACCTCAACCTGAATACCATCTTTTGAACCCTCTACGTACACAGGCTCTTCATGAATTGGTTGTTTTGAGCGATTTAAATGCTCAACGTATGATTTAATTCCACCTTCGTAATGGAATTCTTTCTTTTGCTTATGTTCACGTTTATCTTCAATTGTTAATTTAATATTACGATTTAAAAACGCTAATTCACGCATACGAGTTGCTAGCGTATCAAAATCGTATACTGTTGTTTCTTGGAAAATTTCCGGATCTGGTTTAAACCGAGTTATTGTTCCTGTTTGATCTGTGTCACCAATGACTTTTAAATCCGCAACCGGAATACCTCTTTCGTATTTTTGGTAATGAATTTTACCTTCACGATGTACAAATACTTCTAGTTCTGTTGATAGAGCATTTACAACCGATGCCCCAACACCATGTAAACCACCGGAAACTTTATAACCGCCACCGCCAAATTTACCACCGGCGTGGAGAACAGTCATAATAACTTCTACAGCTGGACGTCCCATTTTTTCTTGTATACCAACTGGAATACCACGCCCATTATCCGTTACACGAATACTATTATCTTCTTCGATACTAACATTAATTTCATCACAATAACCTGCAAGTGCTTCATCAATACTATTATCTACGATTTCCCACACAAGATGGTGAAGCCCTTTTCCACTTGTAGATCCAATATACATACCAGGGCGTTTCCGAACTGCCTCTAGTCCTTCAAGCACCTGTATCTGACTTTCATCATATGCATTTTCTTGCATTTGCTTTTGTTCCATTGACACAAAGATCACCTACTTTTCCATTTAAACAGGGGTTATTCCCTATCTATTTCACAATCTACAGTGCCGTTCGTTACATGAATTGTTTTCGCTTCTTTTAATGTTTCGTGTTCAATTCCGTCGACACTCGTCGTTGTAACAAATGTTTGCACTTTTCCTTGAATTGTATTTAAAAGATGTGATTGACGATAATCATCTAATTCTGATAAAACATCATCCAACAAAAGGATTGGATATTCTTTAACCTCTGAATAAATCAATTCAATTTCAGCTAATTTTAGGGATAGTGCGGTCGTTCGTTGTTGTCCTTGAGAACCAAAGACTTGAACATTTTTACTATTAACGAAGAATTGTAAATCGTCACGATGAGGACCAATTAAAGTCGTACCACGGAAAATTTCACGTTGTTTCACAGATTGAAAACTTTCATAGTATACTTCTTTTATTTTCGACAAATCCATTGATTCTGATACATCTACACTTGGTTTATAGACAATTTCTAACTCTTCTAATCCACGGCTTATACCTCGATGAATTGGAGCTGCCCATTCCTGTAGCAAATGCAAAAATTCAAAACGTTTTTGCAGTATCTTCGCACCATGCTCAATTAGTTGAAGTGTAAATACATCCAACATCGTTTCCTCATTCTTACTATTCCCTTGCATTTTTTTCAACAAGTGATTTCGTTGCGTGAGCACCTTTTGATATTGACTTAATTCATACAAATATACAGGAGCTATTTGTCCTAATTCCATATCTAAAAAGCGTCTTCTTACTTGAGGGCTTCCTTTTACAAGATTTAAATCTTCTGGGGCAAACATGACAACGTTCATCACGCCAATATATTGACTTAACTTTTGTTGTTCAAGTTGATTTAATTTTGCCTTTTTACCTTTTTTCGAAATATTTAATTCCAAAGACAAAGAACTATTTCTTTTTTGTAATTTCCCTTTTATTTGACCAAAATCTTCATCCCAGCGGATAAGTTCGCGATCATTAGAGGTTCTATGAGATTTTGCCATCGCTAAAACATAAATAGCTTCCATCAAGTTTGTTTTCCCTTGTGCATTTTCGCCGATAATTACATTTACCTTATCTTCAAAGGAAAGCTCTAATTTTTCATAATTGCGATAGTTTTTTAATTGTATTTCTGAAATAAACAAAGGGCTCCCCCTTTATGGCTGAACTTGGAAAGTTCCGCTTCCTGGAATTTCAATAACATCATTCGCATATAGTTTGCGACCTCTTCTATTTTCAAGTTCGTTGTTCACGTACACTTCATATTCTTGTAAAAACCATTTTACAGCGCCACCTGTATCAATTACATCAGCTAACTTTAAAAATTGTCCTAGTGTAATATACTCTGTTGAAATTTTAATACGTTTCATAAAATCGCTCACTTTCTGAAAGTGTTCATTCTTTCATTGTACTAAATAAACTAGCATTAGGAAAGTAATACCCAAAAATCAAATAAGGGCCACTAGCATCTTTAAACTAGCAACCCTTATTCCTTACCTAGTAAGTACGAACCGGTAAAATTAATTGAATAATTGAATCATCATTTACTGTACGAATTAAGAACGGTCTCATCGCCCCAGTAAAGCTAACTTTAATCTCTGTACTATCCAAAGCTTTCAATGCATCCATCATATATTTTGCACTAAAAGATATTTTTAACTCTTCTCCATCTACTTTTTCACATTGTACTTCTTCGACAACTTTTCCGATTTCTGGTGAATTCGAAGAAATCTCTAGCATTTCTTGCTCTAAAGTTGATAATTTAACAACGTTATTGCGGCCATCTCTTGCTAATAGTGAAGCACGATCAATTGCTTGTAGGAATTCTTTTGTATTCACAAAAATATCCGTTTTACTCTCTGCCGGAATTAAACGTGTCGTATCAGGATAATTTCCTTCTAACAATCTTGAGAAGAATAATAAATGTTTTGTACGGAATAATACTTGATACTCCGTAATAACGATATCTACCATTTCTTCAGACTCATCTAAAATTTTACTTAATTCATTTAAGCTCTTACCTGGAATAACAACATTAGCTTGGAACTCATCTGCAATATTATGTCCTTCAATTTTTGCTTTTCGAAGTGCCAGTCTATGACTATCTGTTGCAATACAAGTTAACTCGCTGTTATATACCTTCCAGTTTACACCTGTCAAGATTGGTCTTGTTTCAGAAGTAGAAACTGCAAATACAGTTTGTCTGATCATATGCTTAAGTAAATCTGTTGGTATCTTAAATACATGATGTTCTTCAATCTGTGGCAATAACGGATATTCTGCAGAATCTAAACCATTTAAGTTAAACTCTGATTTTCCAGATTTTATTTTTGTCATAAAATGATTTTCCACAGAAATTTCGACAGTGTCTTTAGGTAGTTTTTTTACAATCTCACTAAAATATTTTGCTTGTAAAACAATGCTTCCTGATTGAGCTATTTCTACGATTTCTTTTCCATCTTCTTCGACTGGAATAAACGATTCAATAGAAATATCAGCATCGCTTCCTGTTAATGTAACCCCTTCTTCAGTAGCTACAACTTTAATTCCCGTAAGGATTGGGATTGTTGTACGAGAAGAAACTGCCTTCATTACATCTTGTACACCTCTTACAAGATAGTCTTTTTGTATTGTAAAACGCATAAAGAAAAACCTCCGGTAAGTATAAGATTTTATTTAATTAATAAGGATAAAAAATAGTAGTAATAGTAATAGGGCTTGTGGATATGTGGATAACCCCTCTAAAGGATGTAAAAACAGTCTATCTACATGTGGATAGACTGTGCGTAAAACAAGGTAAGTTATTCACACTATTCAGCTACTACTTTAAAATACCATTAATTTCTTCAACTTGCTTTTGTAATTGCGTATCGGTTTTTAGTAGTTTAGAAATTTTTTCATGGGCATGGATAACTGTTGTATGATCACGTCCACCAAATTCTTCACCTATTTTTGGTAAAGATGAATCTGTAAGCTCGCGTGATAAATACATTGCAATTTGGCGAGGAAACGCAACTGATTTTGTACGTTTTTTCGCTTTAAAATCTTCTAATTTCACTTGATAAACGTCCCCGACAGCTTTTTGAATATCATAAATAGAGATAATTTTCGGCTTAGAATTTGGAATAATATCTTTAAGTGCTTCAGCTGCTAAATCAGCATTAATATCTTTATTAATTAAAGATGAATAAGCTACAACTCGGATAAGTGCACCTTCTAATTCACGAATATTTGAATCAATTTGATTTGCGATATAAAGCATAACTTCATTTGGTATATCAAGCCCTTCAGCTTTTGCTTTTTTGCGTAAAATCGCAATTCGTGTTTCTAAATCTGGCGGCGTAATATCTGTAATGAGTCCCCATTCAAAGCGGGAACGAAGACGATCTTCTAAAGTTGGAATTTCTTTTGGTGGTCGATCACTAGAAATTACAATTTGTTTACTTTCTTCGTGTAATGCATTAAATGTATGGAAAAACTCTTCTTGAGTTTGTTCTTTTCCAGCAAGAAATTGAATATCATCTATCAATAAAACATCTACGTTGCGATATTTATTACGAAAATCAACAGCTTTATTATCACGAATAGAGTTAATAAATTCATTTGTAAATTTTTCTGATGATAAATATACAACTTTTGCATTTGGATTATGTTCAATTACATAATGACCAATCGCGTGCATTAAATGCGTCTTTCCAAGTCCAACGCCCCCGTAAATAAAGAGTGGATTATACGCTTTAGCTGGCGCCTCAGCTACAGCTAATGAAGCTGCATGGGCAAAACGGTTACCAGAGCCAATAACAAATGTATCAAATGTATATTTTGGATTTAACATGCTCTGTGGTAAATGAGCTGAATCATCTTGTGCTGGATTCGGCTTAACTGGAGGAAGATCAATGTCCTCTTCAGCTTGACTTTGGGGAATAATAAAGCGAATTGCTAATTTTGCCCCTGTTAAATCGTATAGTGTTTCTGAAATTAGTTCAGAGTAATGAGATTCTAGCCAGTCACGAGCAAATTCATTTGGAGCTGTAATCGTTAATACGTCTTTCTTCAAGTTATGAGCCGTTGTGGATTTTAACCATGTCTCATAACTAGGCTTGCTTACCTTTTTTTCTAATTCTTTTAAGGCACTATTCCATAAATCAGAGATATTTTCCAAAGGTGTCCCTCCTTTACTAAGTTGGTAAAAGAATAAGGTTGCGCAACAAATGTACAACCCAATAAATATAAAATGTATATTTATACGAAACGTATTTTAAAACCTAAAAACGTCGTTTGTATATGAGATAGGGTTTTCGACAAAAAAAGCACATGTGGACAACTATTTACCCACATGTGATTAAAACTGTCCACATGTTATACACAAATTGTGGATAAAATAAAGATGTGGAAAACTTATTCAAAGTGAAAACACAACTATAATATCAAAAAAAAGTGGCTATAGCAATGAATTTAAGAAAGTTATCCACAAAATCAATACCTTGTGGAATAAACTTGTCCACAACACGATATACTGTGTAAAAGTGTGAAAAAAGTTTGTGGATATAAAAAACATTAAAAAA